>JBOFFO010000537.1:0-9015 GCA_051648665.1 Beijerinckiaceae bacterium
CACCAGATCATCCGGATTGCACACATTGTTCGCGCGTCCGCCGGCGCGGCCCCCGCGCCCGCCGGCGAAATTGATCACACCGGCAATGCCGTCCGGAAACAGTCCCGCCGTGGCCAGCGAGGCCAGCCCGCCGGTCGAGGAACCGCCCACGACGAAGCCATCACGCTGCACGAAGGGCTGGTCGCGAAAGAAATTGATCGTTGCGCGAATATCGCGCGCCGCCTGCATTTCCGATTGCAGATAATTGGCCCGCGCGCAGCCGCCGCTCGGAATTTCGCGATAGACCCCCGCCGTCGCGCCATAGCCGCGCCGCACCGGCACCGCCACCGCATAGCCGGCATTCACGAGCAGGCGCGCCAGCCAGAAAAAGGTCGGCATCCCCATCGCCTGCCGTTCCGCCCCTGTGCCGTGGTTCAGCACCGCCAGCGGAAACGGCCCCGCCCCCGGCGGGCGAAACAGCGTGGTCCACATCAGCGTGTTGCCATTGTCGCCGGCCGGCACAAGCCAGAATTGCTCGCGCATGCGCTGCCCTTCGGGCGAGGCCGGGCCGGGCTTGAAGGCCGGGTCTGGCTGTTGCGCCCGCGCCGGTGGCGCATGGGCGTGCGCTGCAAGACAGAGGGCAGCCGCCATCCCGAAAAGGCGCAGAGCGTTCATCGCCAAAGCATGGGTCAGCGATCAGGCATGGTCAATGCAGGGCTGCGGGCGGCATGGCGGCGGACGGCATGGCGGCGGGCTGTTGCTTGCCAGTCCGGGGCCTTTCGGGAATATCCGGCGCGTCGCGCCAGGGAGGCATGGGTGTCCGAATCATCGCGCCACGCGCGCCTTGTCACGGCGGTGCTGATCCTCGGCACGGTTGGCCTGGCCTGTATTGCCATCGCGGCGCTCACCTATGGTGTGCTCATGCCGCTGCATGCGGCAGGCGGCGCCCTCAATGCCAATGACATCGATGCGTTCCTGGCGGCCGGTCATCTCGTGCGCAGCGGTCAGGGGGCGCTGGTGCATGATCCGGCAGCGATCCTCGCCGCGTTACGCCATTTTATCGCGACAGATCGGCCAATTATCTGGAATTATCCGCCCCACGCCACCCTCATCACGGCAGTCGCTACAATATTTCAGACGCGCGCCAGCATGCGGGTGCTGATCGAGGCGGCAACACTGACCGCTGCTGTGGCGTTGGCATGGCAGATCACGCGGCGCTTCCCGGACGACCGGTTAACACGCTTGGCGGCGGCGTCATGCATCATCGCAGGCGCGCCCTTGGTGATGACGATGCTGACCGCGCAGCCTGCTTACCTGATCGGAATGGCGGGCATCGGCAGCGTCCTGCTCGCAAAAAAGAATCAGCGACTCGCGGCGTCGATTCTCGTGGCTCTCGTCGCGATGAAGCCGCACATCGCCCTACCTTTCTATGGCCTGCTATTTTGGAAATGGCGGTCGATGCGGTCCGTTATTCTGTTGGGCGCTGCCCTGACCCTTGCATTGACCTTAGTGGCGGAAGCCCTGCTTGGTTTCGGCGCAACGGTACGCTTCATCACCGCTGCACGGGATGCGGCGGCGGGCGTCACCAGCGGCGGACATTATATTCAGGAACGGCTGCTGCCGCTCGTCACAGCGTTGCGCGCCATCGTCCCGCCGACAGCCATAACACCGCTTCATCTTGCCATTGCGGCGAGCGCATTCACATTGATCACTGTAACGATGCGGAAAACCGCTGCGCCACAACGGATTCTCGCACTCTCCGGCGTATCGACGCTGTGGCTTTCCCCCTATCTTTACGACTATGATCTGGGCCTGGCCGTGCTTTGCATCCTGATTTACGCCGGAGCATCCACAGGGAATGCGGCAGGGATAACGGCGTTGACCGTCGTCGCAACACTGCTTGGTCTGTCGGGATTGGCGGTCAAGCTGCTCCAACCGGTAATGGATTTATCGCTGCTGCGCGGCTGGAATATGGCTGCGCCGGTACTGCTGACAGCGCTGGCGGTATGGCCGCACGCACCAAAAAATCAATGCGCGGCGTCTGGCTGCGATGACACTCACACACCTGTCAATACACCCCCCTTTGACATTGCAAAAAAATAAATCATCTTGGGAATGCGATGCGTTCCACTCGGCAAGCGGGTGCGCGTGATTCGCAAACGCATTCGGCCAGAGGGAGGGCAAATCCATGGCACGTAAGGCAGCTACGAAGGCGCGCAAGACGACGAAGCGCGCTGCAAAGAAACCGGCAGCAAAGAAGACAGCCGCCAAGAAACCGGCAGCCAAGAAGACAGCGGCAAAGAAAACAGCCGTTAAGAAAACAGCGGCGAAGAAGCCGGCTGCCAAGAAGGCCGCAAAGAAGCCGGCCGCCAAGAAAACGGCAGCGAAAAAGACAGGCGCCAAGCGCGGTCGTGGTCGTCCGCCGGGTTCCAAGAACAAGGCGAAGTAATCGCGCTACGCAGGCGATTAAAAGCCGGGGATATTCCCCGGCTTTTTCTTTATAGGAGAACGCTGTGTCCCAACCGTATGACAGCGAGGAGAATAACAATGGCCCCTGCCTTGATGCGCCTACTGTCCCTTCGCCCGTTAATTTTGGTCGTCTTGCTGGGAGGCGCGACACAACTGGGCGGCCTCGCTTCGGCCCAAGCCGCCGGATCCAATTGTTATGAATTGATCGGCTGTCCCCATGCCGACCGTTTTCGCATCAGCGACCTGATGACCATGTCCTGCCAAAGCCTTTGGGAGGTCCGCAACACCGTGTTCAAGCAGAATGGCTATTGCTTCCGCACCTCTGACGCCATCCGCGCCTTCGGCAATGCGGGATGCCAGTATGATGATGAGCGCGCTGTGCCTCTCAATACCTATGAGCGGGAAAATGTCGCCACGATCCGTCAGGCAGAGCAGCGCAAGGGATGCCGGGCCGGCGGACGCTAACGTTAGGAACGGACGCCACTGGCGCGCGAGAGCAACCTGTCATAGCGTGCCGGATCAGGGCAGACGTTCGGGCTGTAAAGTCCGGATGAAATGAACCCGAACATCACAGGAGTTGCCATTCATGCGTCACCATTTTGTTGCTCTCGCCGGCGCGGCCTTGCTGGCCCTCAGCGTCACCCCTGTTTCTGCTGCGCCGATTGGCGCGGTAGCGGCACCCTCGCTCACAGAAGCCGCACCCGCTCTGACCGAACAGGTCCAGGTCTATCGTTACCGGGGGCGCTACTATCGCGGTGGATATTATCGCGGTTATCGCGGTGGCGATGTGGCCGCGGGCGTTGCGGCTGGTGCGCTGGGCGCACTGGCTCTGGGCGCAATCGCGGCAGAAGCCTCCCGCCCGCGTCCGCCGGTCGTGAACTATGAGCCGGCCTGCATGCGGGCCCGCAGCTATGACCCGGCATCGCAGACCTTCGTTGACCGTCGCGGCCGGCTTCGCCCCTGCAGCTACTGAGCCGCAGCCTATATCAGCGCGGCGCCGGGAAGCCCGGCGCCGTGTATCGACTGTTTGCCCAATCTCTGGCGCAGTTGAGCCGGCCGATCGAGATCGCCTTATGGCAACCATGTTTCGATGGCTGGATGAGCAGACATTGTTCAGGATCAGGAGATCTGATGATGCGCCCTGCTTTTTGGCTGGCCCTCGCCGCTCTATCGCTCACCAGCCCGGTATCTGCCCAGTCACGCCCGGATTCTTTGGCCATGACCTGTGATCAGGCCCGCGCCCTGGTGGCCCGCGCTGGTGGCATTGTTCTTGGCACAGGTCCAAACATTTATGACCGCTATGTGGCCAGTGCCGGCTTCTGCCCGCCCGGCGATGTTATGCGCAACCGGACTGTCCCAACACGCGACACCGGCGCGTGCCCGGTCGGCGGCACATGCGAGACCCCGTTCGGCAACCCTCGTATGATTCACCGCTATTGACCTGAAGCGGCGGCACCATCGTGCCGCCTCAACCTGCCGGCCCATCAAGCGGCGGTATCACACGCGGTCGACCTTCATCGTCAATCGCCACAAACACAAAACTTGCATCAGTGACTTTCTCACGCAGATGGGTGCGGAACCGCTGCGCCCACGCCTCCACATGAAGGGTCATCGATGTTCGCCCGATCCGCTCCACCTCGGTATAGACACACAGCACATCCCCGACTCTTACCGGCCGGATGAAGGTCATCGCATCAACGGCAACCGTCACCACGCGACCCTGCGTCCGCTCGACGCCGGCAATGCCTCCGGCTTGATCCATGCGCGACATCACCCACCCACCAAAAATATCGCCATTGGCGTTGGTATCCGCCGGCATGGCGACGGTGCGCACGGTCAGTTCGCCGCGCGGGGCCTGATCTGCATTCATCTGTGTTTTGTTCACGCCTGCGATTCCCGGTCCCTGTTGCTTCGACAGAGTCGCTTTAGAGCGATGCAGCCGTCAAGCGCCAGACACGCGCACGCACCGGCCTGACACAAACCATTATTTAACAGCGCGCGCGTAAGTTGCCCACAGGACATGTTCTGCTTGAATTTTTCAGGCAGGCGTTAACCGCTGTTAACGCTTCAAGGGCTGCGTATGCACGGCACGAATACCCCATCCGATGGCATGCGCAACGGACTAGGCTACCGTTTGGCAAAGGCCAAGCAAGCCATTCTGCCGACGGGCGGGGAAAATCCAGCGATCTTCATGTCGCAGTTTGGCGCCTATGCCGAGTTGATGCCGCTGCTTTATTTCATCCTGATTTCCAACCTTGCACTCACAGCATGGAACTTTTACGGCATTGCTCCTGATTGGGCGACGATACTCATTCCGCTTGCCGCCTGCGTCATTTGTGTCGTGCGAGGAATATTCTGGTTGCGGCTTCGCGGCGCAGAAGTAAGTCTTGAACGTGCCAAGCGTCTTATTGAACAAACATCGACAATGGCCGTCATTTTGGCCATCACACTGACGGCGTGGAGCGTTTTTCTGTTTCATTACGGCACGCCCCTGCATCAGGGGCAGATCGCATTCTTTGTCTCGACGACGACCATCGGTTGTATTCTCTGCCAGATCAGTGTGCGGCCAGCAGCCATCAAGGTGCTGATCCTTGTCAATCTGCCATTCTCGTTCTTCCTGATCTGGACCGGAACGCCAACATTTGTCGCGATTGGTGTCAATTTGCTGCTTGTATCCGGCGGCATCTGGCAAGTGATCCATAAATACAATGACTATCTGCGGGGGCTTGTCGATGCACGCGCCCATTTGCGCGAAAAAAATGCGGAACTGAACCGGATAGCCGTCGAAGCCGAGCGGTTGCTGCGAGAGAATCTGGCGATGTCGAACATCGACAGTTTGACCGGACTTGCCAATCGCCGCCAATTCTTTTCCAGCCTTAATGACCAGATCAAATGGGCGCGCCATAGCAGCCAGCGCCTTGCAGTCGGCGTCATTGATCTTGATGGATTCAAAGCCGTCAACGACCTGTATGGCCATGCCTGCGGCGATGAATTGCTGCGCCAGGCCGCACAGAGGTTGATGGATATTAAGACCGAGCACACACTTTTCGCGCGGCTCGGTGGTGACGAGTTTGCCTTTATCCTCAAGGGTTGGGCCGACGATGCCGCGTTAATGAATTATGTCAGCCGGATTTGCGAAACCTTGCGCATTGAATTTGATCTGAAGGATTGTGTAGCGCGGGTCAGTGGATCAACCGGCATCGCAATGTACCCTGATGCCTCGGATACGCCAGCGCAACTTTACGAAAAGGCCGATTACGCGCTCTATCATGCCAAACGCACCTCGCGTGGCAATGTCGTCACCTACAATGACAAGCACGAGGGTGAAATTCGCCGGCGCCGCAGCATCGAGCAGGCCCTGCGCGGCGCCAATTTTGAAACCGACATGGACGTGATGTTCCAGCCGATTTTCGACGCCGATACGATGCTGGTTCTGTCGTTTGAATCTCTGGCGCGCTGGGATCATCCAGAACTTGGCCGGATCAGCCCGGCGGAATTTATCCCGATCGCCGAACAACTCGGCCTCATCGGCCAGCTCACCCGCTCGCTGCTCGGCAAGAGCCTGAACTTCGCCAAGACCTGGCCCGAAGAATACCGCGTCGCGTTCAACCTGTCGCCGCTTGATGTCACCAGTCCGGAAGCCGCCATTCGCATTGTCGCCATTGCCGCCGCCAGTGGCATCAATCCCAGGCAAGTGCGGTTCGAAATTACCGAGAGCGCGGTTATCTCCAACATTGACGACGCCAAAGCGGCCATCTCACTGTTCAAACAGTTTGGCGCCCGCGTCGCCATCGATGATTTCGGCACCGGCTATTCCAGCCTGAGCCACCTGCATCGCCTGCCGTGGGACTACATCAAGATCGACAAGAGCTTTATCGCCGACATCACGACGAACAGCATCAGCGAAAAGCTGGTCAAGTCCATTGTCTCGATGACGCGCGAATTGAACCTGCGTTGCGTTGCTGAAGGCATTGAGAATCCTGAGCAGCTCGCCAAGGTCATATCCCTCGGCATTCCGCTTCTCCAGGGCTACCACCTGTCCCGCCCGCTCGATTATGAGGCCGTCCAGCAGCTCATCGCGCGGCAGGAAATTCCGCGCCAGCCAGTTTACAATTAACGCCCAGTTGCGCTGGCTTGCCACACAGCGCCATCCGCCGCATGCTACGCTCCAGCCGGAGATCGCCGCCATGCGCCTCAGCCGTCTTCCCCCTCGCGTGATGATTTTCACCATGCTGTTTGCCATGCCTGCACTGGCTGACGCCATTGATGGCGACTGGTGTTCGCCGGAGGGCCGCAAGAGCATTTCAATTGAGGGGCCCAAAGTGCGCACGCCCGGCGGCGCAACCATCACCGGCTCCTATGGCCGCCATGATTTCAGCTTTGTCGCCCCCGCTGGTGATCCCAGTCCCGGCACGCGCGTGGATATGCGATTGATGGGAGAACAGAGTGTGCGCGTAACTGAAGGCGACGCGGCACCCGCTATCTGGCGCCGCTGCCCACCCGGCATAAGCTGACCGCGCCGCGCTTTGCCCAAAGATCGAAAGGCACCGACTCCGGCGTCATCCGCGCAGATGGCAGGCGACGAAATGACCGTCTGAGGTTTCTTTCAGCGGCGGCGTTTTTTCTGAGCACAGTGGTAATTGCCGGATCGGACAGCGGGTGTGGAAATGGCATCCCTTGGGCGGATGAATCGGGTTCGGCACATCGCCCTGCAACATAATGCGCTTGCGCTTCACCTTTGGATCAGGGATTGGCACGGCGGAAAGCAGCGCTTCCGCATAAGGGTGCAGCGGATTGACATAAAGGTCGCGCGCAGGAGCAATCTCGACGATGCGGCCGAGATACATCACGGCAACGCGGTCGGAGATATGCTCAACCACGGACAGATCATGCGCGATGAACAGATACGTCAGGCCAAACTCTTCCTGCAAATCCTCCAGCAGATTGATCACCTGGGCCTGGATCGACACGTCGAGCGCTGAAACTGGCTCATCGCACACGATCAGTTTGGGTTCGACCGCAAGCGCCCGCGCGATCACGATGCGTTGCCGTTGCCCGCCGGAAAACTCATGCGGGTAGCGCCGCATATGATCCGGATTAAGCCCCACCTTCTGCAAAAGTGAAGCGACCCGGTCCTCCTGCGCGCTGCGCCCGTTGGCGAGATTATGGATGATCAGCGCTTCTGCAATGATGGCGCCGACGGTCATGCGCGGATTGAGCGACGCGAAGGGATCCTGAAAGACAATCTGCATTTCGCGCCGCAATTCGCGCAGCGCATCACCTTCCATGGCGATGACGTCTTTGCCTTCAAACCGGACCTCGCCTGACGTCGGCTCGATCAGCCGCAGCACACAGCGCCCGGTCGTGGATTTGCCGCAGCCGGATTCGCCCACCAGCCCCAGCGTTTCGCCCTTGGCGATGTCGAAGCTGACGCCATCGACTGCATGCACATGATCGACCACACGCGAGAGCAACCCGCCGCGCAGCGGAAAGCGTTTGACCAGATCTTTGACGCGCAGCAGCGGTTCGCTCATCGTGCCCCCTCGCCGTCATAGAGATGACAGGCGACTTTGTGTCCATCCTCCACCGCGCGTAGCAACGGTTGCGCCTGCGTGCAGACTGGCATCACATGCTTGCAGCGCCCGGCAAAACGGCAGCCCGGCGGCGGGTTCAGCAAACGCGGCACAGTACCACCAATCGCTTCCAGCCGGGTGTGGCTGGTCGCGGCCAGATCAAGCCGCGGAATCGAGCGGATCAAACCCTGCGTATAGGGATGGCGCGGTTGGCCAAACAACTGTTCGACAGACGCCTCCTCCACCACCTTGCCCGCATACATCACCACCACACGCTGCGCCGTTTCCGCCACCACCCCCATGGCATGGGTGATAAGCATGACGGCCATGCCGAACTTCTCCTTCATCTCAGAGAGCAGCTCGAGAATTTGTGCCTGAATGGTGACATCAAGCGCCGTCGTCGGCTCGTCCGCAATCAGCAGCTTAGGCTGGCAGGACAGCGCCATGGCAATCATCACACGCTGGCGCATACCGCCGGAAAACTGGTGCGGATAATCGTTCACCCGCCGCGCCGGATTGGGAATATGCACGAGCCTGAGCATTTCGACAGTCTTGTCCAGCGCGTCCTTGCGACTCAGATTTTCATGGCGGCGCAAGGCCTCTGCGATCTGCTCGCCAACCGTGAACACCGGATTGAGCGATGTCATCGGCTCCTGAAAGATAATGGCGATCTCTTTGGTGCGGATATCATCCAGCTCTGGCCCTGTGAGTGGCACCAGATCGCGGCCCTGCCAAAGAATCTGGCCATCGACAATCTTGCCCGGCGGCATCGCGATGAGCTTGAGAACAGTCATCGCCGTGACAGTCTTGCCGCAGCCGGACTCACCAACAACGCAAACCGTTTCGCCGCGATGGATTCGGATATCGACGCCATCAACGGCTTGCACCATGCCGTCGTCTGTTGCGAAATGGGTCTTCAGGCCGCGAATATCGAGCAGCGGCTCAGTCTGGCCATGCATCATCAGATCACCCTGCGCGCATCAAGCGCGTCACG
>JBOFFO010000538.1:0-2077 GCA_051648665.1 Beijerinckiaceae bacterium
CCTGCGGCAAGGTTTGCAGCCCCGCATAATATACGACGAAGGCGAAAGGCGCGGTTGACCAGATGCCGTAAACGATCAGCATGATCCAGGTCAGAGTGGTCGAGGCTTTCAACGATAGGCTTGGGTCATTCGCCAGCCACTGCACAGCAGCGCCAATAATTCCGCGCGAATCCACCATCCAGAATAAAATCAGCGCTCCCACCAGTGGCGTGACGATCATCGGCAACAGCGAAAAGAAAATGACTGGCCCGCGCATAAGCCGGGGAATAGCATTGACCATGAGCGCCACAACAAATCCCAGGATGATCGACAGCGGCGTGACGAGCGCCATATAGGTCAGCGTAAATGCCATCGCCTTGTAGAATGGCAGATCCATCATCCGCTTCAGAAAATCTCCTACACCACCGGCGCGCTCCCATGCTTCGGACAATTCTCCAAATGCCAGATGCGAACGGTCTGTGTAGATCGTCAGACCAACAAAGCGTCCAAGCGGTTTTTCCTCCCGCAATTTGCGCGTCGCCTCCTGATCAATTGTGGTCGATTTCGTGCAACCAAACGGCGTGCAGTTCTCAACCGCAACGACGATCTGATCGTGCGGCGCATGCATGGACTGGATCAGCACGGACACAATCGGCAGCGCGATGAACAGCAGCATGGCCGTTGCCGTTGGAAGGAAGAAGCGCAGGAAAACGGCGTGTTTCATGCCCCCACCTTCGTGCATGGCCGTTCGTGCAGGCATACTGCACGGCCGGATGGTGAATGCGCAGCACTGGCGCGGCGCGGATTGCGATGAAGTGAACGGCGGTTTCTGGCGCCGCCGTTCCGCATGCGGCCAAAATTATTTAAGGAAGCCTTTTTCCTTCGCCGCCGTGGTATAGGCCTTTTCAATATCGGCCAGCGTTGTTGCCGCATCCTTTCGCCCTTGCAGGAAGGGCGCGATGCCGTCGCCGAGCGCTGTGTGCAGCAGCCCCATATAGGGCAGCATCGGATAGGGCTTTGCGCCCATCGCCATCGTTTGCATCACGCCCTGATTGACGGCCGCAGGCTTGTAACCGGCAATCATCCACACCGCCTGCCCCATGGTCTCGTCATTCAGGATTGACGGCGAAATACCGTTTTTCAGCGCAAGGAAAGTGGCGCGCGCATCGTCATCCGAAATGTTTTTGGCGACAGTCCAGCCATCCCACCACAGGGTTGTTGCCGGAATGGAGCCGCCACCTACCGTCATCGGTGCTGCAACAGCCGTATTCTCGGCCACCTTGGCGTCATTGCCTTCTTTCGCCATCAGCACGCCGGTGCGCGAACCCCACATGTTCATCATCGCGACATTGCCGGCTTTCCATTCCGCCGATGTGCCATTGCTGTCATGGGTCAGGAAGTCCGGGTGCATCAGCTCCGTCAGCGCCTTCATGGTATTGAGCGCTGCGATGCCCCGCGGATTGTTGATCGCCACCTCGGCCGTGGCGCCTTTGAAGAAATCGCCACCATGGCCGAGATACATATTGACGAATTCCTGCGCGAGGTTCCAGCCAGACTGGTAGGCGCCGCCGATCGGATTTTTCATGATGCCGCGTTCACGGATCAGTTTGCCGACGCGGATCATGTCCTCGTAAGTCTTTGGCGGCTCTGCACCGACCTGCGCCAGAATATCCTTGCGATAGACGAGGTGCTGTGAGTTGGCCATGAACGCCACTGCCATCACCTTGCCATCAATCGTGATGAGCTGGTTCTTTGGAATATCCTGGCCATGCGCAGCCACCAGCGCATCAAGCGGGCGGATCACATTCTCATTCATCAGCGCGATGATCGATGAGGTCGCAACGATGGCGGAGGTATATTCCGCCGGATTGCCCTGCATGCCTTGCACATTAATGCGCTGATGGTTGGCCGTGAGATTGGACTTCACCGTCAGTGAACCGGTCTGGCATTTCGCCGCATTGGCCGCCACCGTCTTGATCGCCGGAAATTCATTTCCAACGATATTCACGCGCCCGCTGGTTGCACCGCAATTAACCTGCGCCTGCGCAGCGCCAGCAAAAAGCAGCGCTGCCACTGACAAGGCTGACTTGAGTGAAAT
>JBOFFO010000539.1:0-2509 GCA_051648665.1 Beijerinckiaceae bacterium
CCACGCGCAAATCCTCAGAGCTGGCGATTGAGGCGATTGTCCCGGCCATGCCGGAATTTCTCGCCGGCTCCGCCGATCTTACCGGCTCCAACAACACCAGGGCGAAATCCGCCGTCGCCTTTTCCGCGAAAACGCCGAAGGGCCGCTATATTCATTACGGCATCCGCGAGCATGGCATGGCGGCGGCGATGAACGGCATTGCCCTGCATGGCGGCTTTGCGCCGAACGGCGCAACTTTCCTTGTCTTCACCGATTATTGCCGCCCCGCCATGCGTCTCTCGGCGCTGATGGAGCTTGGCGTTGTCTATGTCATGACCCATGATTCCATTGGCCTTGGCGAGGATGGCCCGACGCATCAGCCGGTTGAGCATCTCGCGGCGCTGCGCTGCATGCCCAACATGCGCACCTTCCGCCCCTGCGATGCGATTGAAGCGGCGGAATGCTGGGAACTGGCGCTGAACCGCACCGATGGCCCGACGACGCTCGCGTTGACGCGCCAGAACTTGCCGCAATTGCGCACCGATGCCGGCGCGAACAAATGCGCCGCCGGCGCTTATGAATTGTTCGGCGCCGAAGGCAAAAAAGCCGATGTGACGATTTTTGCCTCCGGGTCCGAAGTCGAAATCGCCGTCAATGCGCGCAAACAACTGGCGGAAAAGGGCGTCACCGCCCGCGTCGTTTCCGTGCCCTCACTCGATCTGCTGAACGAGCAGCCTGCGGATATGCGCGCGAAAATCATCGGCAATGCGCCACTGCATGTGGTGATTGAGGCAGGTGTTAAGCAGGGCTGGGAAGCATTGTTGCGCGACAACGGCATCTTCATCGGCATGACCGGGTTTGGCGCAAGCGCGCCTTACAAGGAACTTTACAAGCATTTCGGCATCACCGCCGAGGCGGTGACCGCAGCTGTGATGCAGCACCGGGCCTGACATTCACGCGCTGTTAACAGCAGCGCATCTATCGCGAACAAGAGAGGATGAGCACAATGGCTGTGAAGGTTTTCATCAACGGGTTTGGCCGCATCGGCCGCAACGTGCTGCGCGCCATCGTCGAGTCCGGCCGCACTGATGTGGTTGTCGTCGGCGTCAATGATCTCGGCCCGGTCGAGACCAACGCGCACCTCCTGCGCTTTGATTCCGTCCACGGCAAATTCCCGGCCGATGTGAAGGTCGATGGCGATTCCATCGTCATCAACGGCCAGAAAATCCGCGTCACCGCGATCAAGGATCCGGCGCAGTTGCCGCACAAGGAACTAGGCGTCGATGTGGCGATGGAATGCACCGGTATTTTCACCGCGAAAGACAAGGCGTCGGCCCATCTCACCGCTGGCGCCAAGCGCGTGCTTGTCTCTGCCCCGGCTGATGGCGCTGATCTCACGGTCGTGTATGGCGTGAACCATGACAAATTGACGAAGGATCACCTCGTCGTTTCCAACGCCTCCTGCACCACGAACTGCCTCTCGCCCGTGGCGAAGGTGCTGCATGATCTCGTCGGCATCGAAAAAGGCATGATGACGACGATCCATTCCTACACCGGCGACCAGCCCACGCTCGATACCATGCACAAGGACATGTACCGTGCCCGTGCTGCCGCGCTGTCGATGATCCCGACCTCCACCGGCGCGGCCAAGGCTGTCGGCCTTGTGCTCCCCGAGCTCAATGGCAAGCTCGACGGCTTCGCCATGCGCGTGCCGACGCCGAATGTCTCCGTGGTTGATCTGAAATTCATCGCCAGGCGCAAGACCACGAAGGATGAAATCAACGAGGCCATCAAGCGTGCGGCGGAGCAGCAGTTGAAAGGCATTCTCGGCTACACCAACAGCCCGAACGTCTCCATCGACTTCAACCACGATCCGCATTCCTCCATTTTCCACATGGACCAGACCAAGGTGATGGACGGAACCTTCGTTTCCATTCTCTCCTGGTATGACAATGAATGGGGCTTCTCCAACCGCATGAGCGACACCGCTGTCGCGATGGCGAAACTCATCTGATGCCGCGCCAGGCGCAAAAAACCGGTTGTTTTTTGCGCCTCCCCGCGATCCTCTCCGCATGGGCGGCCCTCACCGGGGCCGCCTTTGCTTTTTCCGATTCCGCCACAGGATTTGCTGTCGCGCCGCCCGCGCCCTTCACCACCGAGCCGACGCAGCGCCGGCAATTCGATGTTGGCGCGGGAGTGATCTCGCCTGCGGGCAAGCCGCCGATTGTCGGCGAGACGAAATATATCTGCGAGGCGGGCTTCAAATCCGCACCGCAGAATGCGTCGCTCACGCGGGCGCAGATCAACACGATGATCGAATCGAAGGAATGGGTGAACCTCGCTCGCGCGGCGCTCGAACTCGCGTTCAGCATCGAAGCCCAGAATCACTTTACCCTGCGCGGCTATCGCGGCATGGAATTTCACGCCCGCCCGAAATTGGGCCCAGGCCACGAGAATGTCCGCATGTCCGTATCCATGGTGGAAACCCCGAAAGGCCGCGTCACGGTGATTTGCGGAACCACGCGCGCGG
>JBOFFO010000540.1:0-8098 GCA_051648665.1 Beijerinckiaceae bacterium
GCCCGCGTCACATGGGGGCCTTGGCCCGGCCCAAATTTCAACGGATCAGCCGAAAGATCCGCAAAAAGACGATCTGGGGACGTGATGAAGCGTATCGGCGATATTCTGTGGCCAGTCGTCGGGCTGGCCGCCGTGGGCATTTCATGCTGGCTGCTCTACCGGGAGTTTCAGGGCAATTCCATTGCGGAGGTGTGGGAAACGCTGAAGGCGATTCCACCGCACCGCTATGCGCTGGCCGTGCTCGCAACGGTGGCCGCCTATATTGCGCTGGCCGGCTATGACCGGCTGGCGCTGACGCACCTGAACCGCACCAAGGGCATCTCCTGGCTGTACATTACCCTGTGCTCTTTCACGACCTATGCGCTGTCGCACAATATCGGCGCCTCCGTGTTTTCGGGCGGCATGGTCCGTTACCGCGCCTACAGCGCCAAGGGGCTGAGTGCGGCCGAGGTGGCGCTGCTCGTCGCCTTCTGCTCGTTCACCTTCGCCTTCGGCATGATCCTGCTGGGCGGTATCGTGTTCACCTTCGAGCCAGACCTGATCACCGACCTGCTCGGCGTGCCGTCATGGACAGCGCGGATGATCGGGCTGGGCTGCCTTGCCTTTGTCACGCTCTACATGATCGGGTCGTGGCTGCATCTGCCGCCAATCAATATCAAGGGTTTTCATCTGGAATATCCGCGCCTGCCGGTGGCGTTGAAGCAATTGATCATCGCCCCGCTGGAAATCATCGGTGCGGCGGGGATCATTTATTTTGCGCTGCCGGAGCAGGGCAATCCCGGCTTCTTCGTCGTGCTCGGCGTGTTCGTTGCGGTGTTTTCTGCTGCGCTGCTGAGTCAGGCTCCGGGCGGTCTTGGCGTGATGGAGCTGCTGTTCGTCAAGGCGCTGCCGAACATCCCGAAGCTCGAGGTGCTGGCGGCCATCATCGTGTTCCGGATTCTGTATCTGCTGATCCCGCTCGCGATTTCTGCGGTGATCGTGTTCATGTTCGAGCATTCGCAGCTGGGGCGGGAGAGCAAGAAAATGGCGCCGCCGCCGACGGATGTTTAATCGTCGATGACGGGAATATGCGGCGCCGCATCACGCGGCAGATGGCCGGTGAGCCGCGGATCCGGCAGCACTTCCACCTGACGTTTGAACGCGTGAAAGCCGCTGCGCTGATAAAACGCAATCGCGCCGGGATGATCCAGCGTGCAGGTGTGCAGCCAGAATCTTTCGATGGGCTGGGCGAATGCCAGCGCGATGGCGCGGTTCATCAGGTAACGGCCGGCGCCTGTGCCAACGATATTCCGTGTGACGCCGAAAAATGCCAGTTCGCATTGGCCGGGGTTGCGAAAATCCAGTTCCAGCAGGCCGCGTCCGCCATTGGGGGTTGTCAATTCGTGCAGGGTCACACGGGGATCGCTGAGGATCGCTTGAAGCTTTTCGTCCGGCATGACCATGCGCGATGTCCAGAGCCAGTCTGCGCCGACGGCGCTGAACAAGGAGCGGTAGGCCGCAACGCTTCGGTCCGACATCGGTGCGAAGCGGAATTGTTCGCTGCCCGGCGGATCGGGCCTTGGCGCAGGCGGCGCTGTCATTTCCAGAAAGGTCACGACAGCGGCGAGATGGCCGGCGGGAATATCGTGATAACCTGATGGGATCATCACACGGCGCCGCAGGTTTTCAGGCGCACGCGGGTCGGAATTTCAGCCTGACTCAGCACCGGTGTTTCGCGGCGGAAACGTTCGATGATGGAGCGCACGAAGGGCCGGGCATTGCCGGAGGTGACGAGCACCGGCATTTCGCCCATGCGCGCGGCGTCCTCAAATTTCTCACGCACATCATTGACGAAGTCGGTCAGCCGCGACGGCGCCATGGCGAGATGGCGGTTTTCGCTGTCGCCGATAATCGATTCCGCGAATGCCGTTTCCCATGCCGGCGACATGGTGATGATCGAGAGCTGGCCGCCGGGCATGGTGTATTGCGCGCAGATCTGCCGGCCAAGGCGGGCGCGCACCTGCTCGGCGATGTCGCGCGGATTTTTCAATGTGCCCGCCACTTCGGCGATGCCTTCGATGATGGTGCCGAGATCGCGGATGGAGACGCGCTCCGCCAGCAGCAGTTGCAGCACGCGCTGGATGCCCGTGGTGGAAATCAGCGTCGGCACAATTTCCTTGACAAGCTCGCCATGCTCTTTCGGCAATTCGCGCAGCAATTTCTGGGTCTCCACATGGCTGAGCAATTCCGCCATGTTGGATTTCAGCACCTCCGTGAGATGCGTGGCGATGACGGTGGCGGCATCAACCACGGTGTAGCCGCGCACCTGCGCATCGTCGCGCAGGGAATTGTCGATCCAGGTCGCCGGCAAGCCGAATGTCGGCTCCAGCGTGTGCTGGCCGGGCAATTGCACCTGTGCGCCGGTGGGGTCCATCGCCATGAACTGGTTGGGATAGACACGGCCCTGACCGGCTTCAATTTCCTTGACGCGGATGATGTAGAGATTCGATTCCAGATGCACATTGTCAACGATGCGCACGCTGGGCATGACAAAACCCATCTCGCCCGCAAGCTGGCGGCGTAGCGCCTTGATCTGCTCGGTGAGTTTTTCCGTGCCCTCGCCATTGACGAGCGGCATGAGGGCATAACCGATTTCGAGTTTCAGCTCGTCCATTTTCAAAATGGACGCCATCGTATCCTCGGCCTGCGCTGATCCTTCCGGCAGCGGTGTGCCATCGGCGATGGCGCGGGCCAGCGCGTCGGCCTTGAGCGCTTCATTCTGCTTGTCGATGATGCGCGCCAGCCAACCCGCGCCGGCGGCCAGTGCAAAGAACGGCAGCATCGGCATGCCCGGCATCAGGCCGATCACGACCATGACGGCGGACGCCATGCCCAGCGCTTTCGGATAGGTTGAAAATTGCTTGCCCAGCGCCTTGTCAGCCGCCTCACGCACGCCGGCTTTCGAGACGAGCAGGCCAGCGGCGGTGGATACGATCAGCGCCGGAATCTGGCTGACCAGACCATCGCCCACGGTGAGCAGCGTGTAGGCGCGTGCCGCCGCCGAAAAGCTCATGCCCTGCTGCGCGACGCCGATGATGATGCCGCCGACAATGTTGATGAACGTGATCAGCAGTGCGGCAATCGCGTCGCCGCGGACGAACTTCGAGGCGCCGTCCATCGCGCCATAAAAGGAGCTTTCATCCTCCAGCGCCTTGCGGCGGCGCTTGGCCTCGTCCTGATCGATGAGGCCGGTGGAGAGATCGGCGTCAATCGCCATCTGCTTGCCGGGCATGGCGTCGAGCGTGAAGCGCGCCGCGACTTCCGCGATGCGGCCCGAACCTTTGGTGATGACGACGAAATTCACAAGCACAAGGATGAAGAACACCACAAGGCCGATGACGAAATTGCCGGCCATCACGAAATTGCCGAACGCCTCGATCACATGGCCTGCCGCCGATGTGCCGGTATGGCCGTTGGAGAGAATGAGGCGCGTGGTGGCGAGGTTGAGCGCCAGCCGCAGCATCGTCGCGATCAGCAGAATCGTCGGGAAGGCTGAAAATTCCAGCGGCGCTGAAATAAACAGCGCCATCATCAAAATCAGAACCGAGAGGATAATCGAGACGGCCAGCAGCAGGTCGAGCAAAAAGGGCGGCAGCGGCACGATCAGCACGGCGAGAATCGCCAGCACGCCCACGGCCATGCCAATGTCGGACCGGCGCATCAGCGCATTGAGCATGCCAAAAGCGGCCGCGCCCTGAGAGGGCGCAGCGTTTGGCGGTGGCGGCAGGGCGACTTCGCTCATGCGTCAGTGTTTCTGTTCTGACTATCAGGCCGCATGGGTGCGCGACTGGCCGGGTTCCGGCACGCTTACACCGGCATCGGTATATTCGTTGAGCTTGTTGCGCAGGGTGCGGATGGAAATGCCGAGAATTTTTGCGGCATGCGTGCGGTTGCCCAGGCAATGATCGAGCGTGTCGAGAATAAGATCGCGCTCGACATCGGCGACGGTGCGGCCAACGAGCGCGCGGGTGACGGCTTCGGCCGTCTCCGCCGCACGCATGGCGGGATTGGCGGCGGCGGCGAGCGACTCCCCGTCAGGCGCGCGGATTGCATCAGGCCCGATTTCAGCGTCGGGCGACAGCAATACGGCGCGGTGCATGGTGTTTTCCAATTCGCGCACATTGCCTTTCCAGCTGGCGGCAAGCAGCGCGCGGCGCGCATCCATGCTGAGCGGACGCACCGCCAAGCCATTGAGATCGGAATATTTGCGGACGAAATGAGCAGCGAGTTCGAGAATATCGGCGGTGCGCTCGCGCAGCGGCGGAATTTTCAGGTTTACGACATTCAGGCGGTAGAGCAAATCCTCGCGGAACGTGCCTTTTTTCACTTCTTCGGCAAGCGTGCGGTTTGACGTGGCGATGATGCGGATATCGACCTTGACCGGCGTATTGCCGCCGACACGGTCGATCACACGTTCCTGAATCGCGCGCAGCAATTTTGCCTGCAACCGCACGTCCATTTCGGAAATTTCATCGAGCAGGAGCGTGCCGCCATTGGCCTCCTCGAATTTGCCGATACGGCGCGCCACCGCGCCGGTGAAGGCGCCTTTCTCATGGCCGAACAATTCCGATTCCAGCAGCGCATCGGGAATCGCGGCGCAGTTGATGGCGATGAAGGGCTTGGCTGCGCGGGTCGACTTTGTGTGAACGTAACGCGCCAGCGCTTCCTTGCCGGTGCCGCTCTCGCCCGTGATGAGAATGGAGGCTTCCGATTTCGCGATCTGGTCAGCGAGACGCACCACGCGCGCCATCGCTTCATCTTTGAACACCAGCGCGCGGTTGTCGGCGGCGACGGCCTCGATCACCGCTGCAATCAGATCCGGGTCCGGTGGCAACGGAATGTATTCTTGCGCGCCGGCCTGAATGGCGGCGACGGCAGCCTTCGCATCGGTGGAAACGCCGCAGGCCACAAGCGGTGTGCGCATGCGCTCGCTGTGCATCGTCGTGCACAGCATTGCGATGTCCATGCCGACATCGGCCATGACGAGATCGGCGCCCTTGGCGCGGAGATGATTGAGCGCCTGATCGACACTGCCGGCATGGGTGACGCTCGCGCCGCGATCCATGGCAATGCGCGTGGCGGTAGAGAGTTGACCAGAGAGATGGCCGACAATGAGGAGACGCATGCGGGATTCCTTGTCCGTTCAGCCGGTCAGCGGTCGAGCTTGATGATTTCGGTCATGGTGACGCCGAGCTTGTCCTCGACGAGAACAACTTCGCCGCGCGCCACAAGGCGATTGTTGACATAAATGTCGATGGCCTCGCCGACGGAGCGATCGAGATCGAGCACGGAGCCGGGGCCGAGTTTCAGCAAATCACCGACCGGCATGCGCGTGCGGCCCAGAACGGCGGAAACCGTCACCGGAACATCGAACAATTGTTCGAGATCGGCGGCGCCTTTCTGCGACAAATCCTGCGGCTGCATGGCGCTGCCGACGAGTGCGCCGTCCGCCGTATAGGCGCTGCGCTCCAGGTCGGGCAGGGGAATGTTCGGGTCTTGCATGCTCATCTCCCCGTATCGGCTGGTGCGGCCTGCATATGGCGCGCAAGAATATCGTCAATCGTGCTTTGTATGGCCGTGCTGCTGCGCGAGACGCCGCCATCGGCCCATTCGATGGAAAAATCGCCGAGCGGCACATCGGGTTCGCCAAGGATCACGAGGCGGCCCTCAAAGCCGCGCTCGCGCGCGGTGCGCTTGAGAAGGGATTCAGCCTGCTCATAGAGCGCCTCGTTGACGCGAATGACGAGGTGCGGCGCCTGCCGCACATGGGCTAGAATTTCGCGCGCAGCCTCTTCCAGATCGGCGAGCGGGAATTTTGCCAGTGCGAGGCCCGCTGCGGTGCGGCTGAACAGGCCGGCGAATTGCACGGCGTCCTGCATGGCGGACTGTTCCAGCGCGTCGATGGCACCGAGGATTTCCGCCGCGCGATAGGCAATGGTTTCCAGCGCCTGATGCAGCCGGTCGTCCATCTCGCGCTGGAAGGCGGCGCGGCCGGCGGCCATCCCTTGTGCATAGCCTTCAGCGCGGGCGGCCTGCGCAATATCATGCTTTTCGCGCTCGCTGGCCGATGGCATCAGCGGCGCACGGCCGGCCTGGCCGAAATCGCGATCAAAAATAAACTGGCGCGGTGTGGTCATGGGGCAATCACCGGCATCAGTAGATCAATTCGTCTTCGGAGCGGTTCTTGGCGATCATGATCTCGCCCTTGTCCGCCAGTTCCTTCGCCATATAGACGACCTTGGTCTGGGAATCGTCGATGTCCTTGAGGCGCATGGGACCGAGCGCGGCCATGTCGTCCTCCAGCACCTTGGCGGCGCGGGTGGACATGTTGGAGAAGAAGAATTTCCGCACGCTCTCGCTGGCGCCTTTCAGCGCCTTGGTCAGCGCCGGCTTGTCTACGGCGCGCAGCAGCGTCTGCATCGAGGCCGGATCGAGCTTCACAAGATCATCGAAGGTAAACATCAGCGAGCGGATGCGCTTGGCGGCGTCACGGTTGATGTCGTCGAGCGCGGTGAGGAACCGGGTTTCGGTCTGGCGGTCGAAGGCGTTGAAAATTTCGGCGATCATCTCGTGCGGGTCGCGGCGGCTGGTGTGCGACAGGTTCGAGACAAACTCCGTGCGCAGCGTTTCCTCAATGCGCTCCAGCGCATCCTTCTGCACGCCTTCCAGCTTCAGCATGCGGTGAACAACATCGATGGCGAGATCATCGGGCAGCGCGGCCAGCACCTTTGCCGTATGCTCGGTGCGGATTTTCGACAGAATGACCGCGATGGTCTGCGGATATTCATTCTTGAGGAAGTTCGCCAGCACCTCACTGTCCACGTTCGACAGCTTCTGCCACATGTTGCGGCCGGCGGGGCCGCGAATTTCCTCCATGATCGCGTCGATCTGGTTCTTGGGCAGAACCTTGGAGAGCAGCATCTCGGTCTTGTCGAACGAGCCGGTGATGCCGCCTGACGCGGACATCTTGGTAACGAAATCGACGATCAGATCCTCGACCGCATGGGCCTCGATGGTGCCGAGTTGCGACATGGCGGCGGAGAGCATCCGCACCTCGTCCTCATCAAACATTTTCCAGATCTGCGCGCCATATTCGTCGCCGAGCGCGAGCAGCACCACGGCCGCTTTCTGCGGCCCCGTCAATGCTTCCTCGTAGCGCCGGGTCGCCATGCCTTTACCTGTTCTGGTTCATCATGCTGCGCAGGATCGCGAGCGCTTCCTGCGGATTGGATTTCACAACCTCACCGATGCGCTCGATGGATTGCGCCTGCACCGCGCCGTTGACCTTGGCGAGTTCGATGATTTTTGCGGCGGCAGATTCCGATGCGCCGCCGGGCAGCGCTGCCGTGCCGCCACCCGCACTCGCCGTTGCAACGTCGCCGCCGATCATGCCGCCGGTGGCCTGCGCGATTTTCTTGCGGATTTCTTCCGGCGCCAGCACCTTGTTCACCAGCGGGCGCACCACGGCAAACATCACGATCAGAGTCAGCAGCGCCAGCACACCCAGTTCGATGGCGCGATAAATATCTTCCTTGCTCGGCTGGAGAAAAGCCCAGATGCCGGTCGGCTCATTGATTTCAACCGCGCGCGGCGGTTCGGCAAAGCGCAGATTCACAACCTCAACGGTGTCGCCGCGATCCTTGTTGAAGCCGATGGAGGTGCGCACCAGTGCAGCGATGCGGTCGAGATCTTCCTGCGGGCGCGGTTGATACGCGGTTTCACCATTCGCAGCGCGATTATAAATGCCATCGACCAGCACGGCGACGGACACGCGCTTGACACGGCCGCTTTCCATCACCTCGGTGCGGACGGTCTTGGAGTAATCGTAGTTGGCGACTTCCTCATTCTTGTTGGAGCCGTCGCGCACCTGCGCATTGCCGCCGCCGCGTTGATTGCCGGGCAATTCATTGCCGACAGTGACCTGGCCCTCACGCGCATCAGTGCTTTGCGAGGCCTCGGTGCGGGTCTGGGTCGAGCGCAGCACACGGCTTTCGGGATCGTAGCTCTCGGCGGTCTGCTGAATGCGGTTGAAATCGAGTTCGCTCGCGACCTGCACGCG
>JBOFFO010000541.1:0-6489 GCA_051648665.1 Beijerinckiaceae bacterium
TGCCTCGATGGCATTCGAAGCGACCGGGGTGAATTTGAAATTCTGCACATTGTCGCGCAGCGCTAGTTTACGGCGTTCGAGCACGCCAAAAATATCCGGCGCGTCGGCCACGACCTTTTCCTGAAACTCCTTGTAGATCGCGATGCGCTTGGTTTCGTCCTGCTCGGACCTGCCCTGCTCGATCAGTGCGTCGACAACCGGATTGGCATAAACCGCATTCTGCCAGTTGCCATTACGCGAGGAGTGGTAGGCGGCAAATGCGATATTGTCGGGGTCGCCATAATTCGCGGTCTGATACACTGGGAAGAAATCCGGAAATGTTTCCGGGCTGCGGCAGGTCGCCACCATGTCCGGCCAGATCATCGGTTTGATGTCGAGATCAATGTTGAGCTGCTTCAGGCTATCAAGCAACACAAGCGCCCAGCGACGCTGCTGATCAAGGCCGGAGACATGCACCATGGTGAGCTTGATGCCGCCATTCGGCACTTTTGATTTCGCCAGATGCTCCTTCGCCTTTGCCATATCGGTGCGATAGACATTGAGGCTGGGCAGATGGCCGAGAATGCCATTCGGCAAGGGGCCGGTCATCAAATCGGCGTAACCTGCGGCGTCGCGCATCGCGGCATAATTGAAGGCGTAGGACACGGCCTTGCGCAATTCGATATCCGCCATTGGGCCGTGCTTGGTGTTCATCTTGATCGAGAAGGTGCGATATTCCGGCTCGATCACGCGCACGACGCCGGGGCGATCCTTCAACGCATCCATATCTTCGCTGGTCAGATCAACAGCGATTTGCGCCTCGCCACGTTGAATCATCAGGCGCTGCGCCGCTGTCTCGCGGGTGATGCGCCAGATGACGCCCGTGACATTGCCGCCGCCGGTTTGCCAGGCATTTTCGGCGCGCTCGATTTCGTAGAGATTGCCCGCCTCGGCGCGGCGGATGCGGAACGGGCCGGACGATGCCAATGTGGTGCGCAAATAGGTCTGGCCATCATCGCTGCCGAGGTTGGCCTCGACCTGTTCGCGCGAGACAATCCAGATCCATGGCAACACTTGCAGGAATGCGGCAAATGGCTTGAGCAAAGCGAATTTCACGGTGCCCGCATCGACCACCGTGACGCTGTCGGGACCGACGACGCCCTGAATCATCCACGCATTGCCGCGATTGAGCCGGATCGCGCGCTTGAAGGAATATGCCACGTCATCCGCGGTCACGGCCTTGCCGGAATGGAATTTTGCGGCCGGATTGAGCTTGAATGTAAATTCTTTGCCGTCTGCGCTGGAGGTCCATGAGGCTGCCAGTGCCGGCACTGGTTTGGGCGGATTGCCTTCCACGCGCACGAGCGAGTCATAGACATTGCGCAGGAGAAAGCTCGCTGAATATCCGGTCGCCACATGCGGATCGAAATTCGGAATATCCTGATTGGAGGCGATGACGAGCACACGGCGGCCCGCAGCCTGTGCAAAAGCGCTCTCCGGCAAGGTGACTGCCGCCAGTGACGCGCCGCCCGCTGCCAGAAGGGCGCGCCGCGACCAATTCAATTTTTCCAAGCTGCTCATGATCCCGCTCCCTCGGTTATTGCGATATGGTTGTGTTCAAGCCACTCATGACGATTTGCCATGCAGGGATTGTGCCGTTCGTTGATGCAATGCGGCTGACGCATCTCCCGCGTGCGGGGTTATGAATCCGAGCGCCAGATCACGCGCGTGCAGGGCGGGCGCGCGTTCTGATTCAAGTCCGTAGCCAGAGCCGCCAGCCAGCACCAATTCCACAATCTCATCGGTTGCATTCAGCTGGACAAGTTCGCCCGTGCCGCAGTCGCGTGTCTGATTGCCATCCCGATCGAGAATTCGTCCCAACGCGCCGCCACCGGCTTCGCCGCCAAATAATCCGGAGACCGGATTGCGTACGCCTTCGGGATAGACTGACACCAGCATGGGCAGGCCATCCTCATGGCGTTTGCGCAGCCGTACGCGCTGGCCCAAACCACCGCGATAGCGCCCGCGCCCGCCGGAATCCGGCATGAAACTTTTTTCGATGACATGCACAGGCGCGCGCGCCTCGATCAATTCAATGGAGGTGTTGGCGGCCGAAGTCGGCCACAGCACAGCGGCGTTGCCATCGCCATGCGCAGAAGCGCCCTGCCCGCCGCCACAGAACAGCATATCCGAGTAAAGCCGCCCCTGCGCATCATGGCCGTAGATATTCGCTGCAACCGCCAGCCCGGTGAAGGCCTGCACCTGTTTCGGCGCTGCGTCCGCCAAGGCCCGGAATATCACCGGCGCGAGATACCAGCCGGTGCGTGTGCGCAAATTGACGGCCGCCGGACGGTTGCAGTTGAGAATAGACCCCTCCGGCGCTTTCACGCTGAAAGGCCGGTAACAACCGGCATTGCCGCGCACACCCGGCGTCAGCATGCATTTCAGCGGATAAGTGGCGTGCGCTGCGGTATAGTTCAGCGTGCAATTCAACCCGCCGCGCGGCGCTTGTGGCGGTGCGCCGTCAAAATCAATTTCGATGCTGTCACCGGCCACCGTCACCTTGACCGGATAATGCAACAACTCACCGAGCGGATTGTTGGCGATGGTGGCGCGATATTCGCCAGCCGGCAGAGCGCGGATCGCGTCACGCATGGCCCGTTCCGATCGGCCCTGCACAACATCGGCCAAGGCGCCGAGATCGTTCAGGCCGTAATCGGCCATGAAGCTCACCAACCGCTCTGCGCCGATAGCATTAGCCGCCACGAAGGAATGGACGTCGCCCAGCACCTGCTCACCATTGCGGACATTTTCGCCGAGCAGTGTGAACAGCGTTTCGTTGGGTTTTCCCGCCTCGAACAATTTCATGGGCGGGATCTGGAAGCCTTCCTCGTAAATTTCGCGGGCCTTCAGCGAATCTTTAGTGCCGCCAATATCGGAGACATGGCCAACGGTGCCCATCAAACCGGCAAGCCGGCCATCGACAAACACCGGCGTCACCACGGCAATATCGAACAGGTGACCGGCGCACAGCCACGGATCATTGGTAACCAGCACATCGCCGGGCTTCAACGTTTCTGGCGGATAGCGCTTGAGCAACGCCTTGACCGCGCGCGGCAGCGTGAGGTTGAACACCGGCATGGCGCGCGGCGAATGGGCCAGCGTTTCGCCATCCTTGTCGAGCAATTCGCAGGCGAAATCCTGCGCCTCGGAAATCACAAGCGAAAATGCGGTGCGGCAAACGGTCAGCCACATTTCCTCGACCACATTGACGAGGCGGCTCCACATGATTTCGAGGCCGATAGGATCGCTCTCGATGCGCGCAATCGCTGCGGCACGGCTCATGCCGGCAGGCACCACCGCTTCGACCGCGCGCGTTGCACCGACGCTGATGCGTAGATTCATGGAGAAATCCACGGTGATGCGATCACCCGGCGCAATGACCGTGGTGGATTCCCGTTCCTCGATAATGGCCGGGCCTGCAATTTCATCGCCGGATGTAAGCGCATACCGGTCATAGACGTTTGCCTGCACCGCACCGCCATCAAACCATGCCGTGCGCTGGCCCTTGACCGCCGCAGCGGCATCCCCGCCGCCGGTTGCACCGGCCAGCGAAAGCTGCGGCACTGGCCCCGCCGCCCGCACCCGGAAATTCACAGCCTCGATGCGCGCACCCTCAAAGACCGCTGTGTAGCGAGCCGAATAGGCGGCAACAAAGGCGGCACGAATATCCGGCAATGAAGCCGACGCAATAGCGCCGTCTGGCAGGGGTACGGCAATGTCGTGCATTTGCCCGACGAGGCGCATATCGGCCACGCGCTCGAAAGAAATATCGGCAGGCGCAACACCGGCGGCGATGAGTTTGGTGCGGCCATCGGCTTCTAATTCATTCAGCACGCTGTTCACCGCGCGCGCATCGAAACCATCGGCAAATTCCACACGCAGCGAACGGACGCCATCAAATGACAGCGGCGCTGCGAGAAACCCCAAGGCCGACGCCGCGCCTGATGCCGGCGGCACGATCACTTCGGTGACACCCATCGCGCGTGCGACATTCACGGCATGGGCAGGGCCAGCGCCGCCGAACCCCACCATGGCGTAATGGCGCGGGTCCTTGCCCTTCTCAACCAGATGCACGCGCGCTGCCGCCGCCATGCTTTCGACGACAACCTTGTGAATGCCGAGCGCGGCCGCCTCGATGGAAAGTCCCAGCGGCGCAGCGACTTTTTCAATCGCCTTGCGGGCGGCGCCGACATCCAGCCGCATCCGCCCGCCGAGGAAAAATCCGGGATCGTAATAGCCCAGCACCAGATTGGCGTCGGTCACCGTGGGTTCGGTTCCGCCCAACCCATAACAGGCCGGACCGGGATCGGAACCAGCGGAATGCGGGCCAACCTTGAGCAACCCCACCGCGTCAATCGCCGCAATCGAGCCGCCACCGGCGCCAATCTCGATCATCTCGATCACGGGCGCCTTGATCGGCAAGCCAGAGCCTTTGGTAAAGCGATGCACCCGCGCCGCTTCCAGCATCGGCGCAATTTCGGCGCGGCCATTTTCAATCAGGCAGGCCTTTGCAGTGGTGCCGCCCATGTCGAACGAAATAACATCGCGCTTTCCCGCCATGTCTCCGAACAAGGCCGTGGCGAGCGCACCACCCGCCGGCCCGCTTTCCAGTAGCCGCACGGGATGACTGCGCGCGGTTTCAACGGAGACAAGCCCGCCGGCAGAGTGCATCAACCGCAGCGCGCCAGTGAAGCCGCGTTGCGCCAGCGACGCCTGCAATTTTCCGAGATAACGCTCGACCAGCGGCTGCACATAGGCATTGGCACAGGTGGTGACTGTGCGCTGATATTCGCCCATTTCTGCGACAACATCGCTGGAGATCGACACGCTGATGTCCGGAAACAGGCGGCGCACGCTATCGGCTGCTGCGCGCTCATGGGCCGGATTGGCGTAGGCATGCAGGAAAGCTATCGCAATCGCCTCGCATCCGGCGGCGACCATCTCACGCGCTGCACGCTCAACCGATGCTGTGTCGAGGGGAGCGATGATATTGCCATCAGGATCAATGCGCTCGATCGCTTCCAGCCGCAGGTCGCGGCTGACAAACGGCTCGGGAAAACCGAGAAAGAGATCATAAATATCGTAACGCTGTTCCGTGCCCATTTCGAGGATGTCACGGAACCCTTGCGTGGTGATCAGGCCCAGACGCGCACCTTTGCGTTCGATAATCGCATTGGTCACCAGCGTCGTGCCATGCACCATCTCGTCTACATCCGCGAGGCGGATGCCGCGCATGGCGACGAGCTCTTCCAACCCCTTCAACGCGGCTTCCGACGGATCCTTTGGCGTCGTCAGCCGCTTGTGCAAGGTGACGATGCCATCGCGGCCATCATAAAGCACGAAGTCGGTAAAGGTGCCGCCAATATCGAAGCCGATGCGCCAACGATGGTGAGAGGGTATAGTCATAGCCGTTGCCATCACGCTGCCGCCGAAGCCGGCATCACCAGCGTATCGCCAGTGAGCGCGGCAATATCCGCAGCCCCATCCCGCAGCGCCATAATGACATGTTCGCGTTCAACCGCGCCTGTGGTTGCAGCAGGAAACACGATGCAGAGACTGACCTCCTCGCTTGTGCGCGGATCGCCGACCGCGACGGCCACCGCATCGACGCCGCGAGTCGCTTCTTCATGGGAGACGGCAAATCCGTTGCGGCGAGCGGCGCCCACGCGCACGATCAGTTCATCAACAGTCTGCGGCGCATGCGACGATGGCGGCGACAGGCCGTCAGCATGCAGGCGCCGCACCTCTTCATCTGTCAGGCGCGCCAGCAATGTGCGGCCCGTCGCGCTCGCGGCTGCCGGGAGACGCCTGCCGATGTTGCTGGCGACGCGCAACGAATTACTGCCGGGATGATCGGTAACGGCAGCAACCCATACGCCATCGCGGATCGAAACATAGCCGGTATGACCACAGGCCGACGATACGCGCGCCACTACTTCCGCCGCGCGTTCGATCAATGTGGAGGAGCGGATATAGGCGCGGCCCACCTCGGCCAGCATCAGGCCAGGCCGATAGCGCTTCGTATTGCCAACCGTTTCCAGCAGGCCGACGTCGCGCATGGCGCGCAACAACCGAGAGGCGTTGCTTTTGGGCATGCCAAGGCGCTGGGACAAGTCCGTGACCGTGACCGCATGACAATCGGGGCCGAAACAGCGGATCACCTGCGCCGCGCTTGCAAGAATGGTCATCACAACGCCTCGTATAAGTTCCATTTAATGGAACATTGGTTCTTATAAATAAGATTATTTGTCGGGCGCATTGCGTTGGCAAGCGAAATGTTGCGGCAATGCGCTGCCGCAAATGGGGGCACGCTGCTGCCTATGCGCGCGGATGAGATGCGTCAGTGGTCTGAAAAGAAGGATCTGGACCGCGCGCGATCAGTCTGCGCGCATCATGGCCTTCAACGCATCCCGGACATGATCGGCGGTGATAAAGGCCGCCTGCTCC
>JBOFFO010000542.1:0-3686 GCA_051648665.1 Beijerinckiaceae bacterium
TGCGCGGCCTTGATCTGATCGCCCTTGAACAGCATTTGCAGGGCATCACCGGTTTGCATCAGGCGCGCGACGCGCTGCGTGCCGCCGGCGCCGGGAAACAGGCCAACCTTGATTTCTGGCAAGCCGACGCGCGTCGCCGCATCGTCGCTGGCGATGCGGTAGTGGCAGGCCAACGCCAATTCGAACGCGCCGCCGAGGCAGATGCCGTGAATGGCGGCGGCGAACGGTTTGCCGCTGGTTTCGAGCTTGCGGTAGAGCTTTGTCAGCGTCGAGGCGTTTTCAAACAATTCCTTGTTGGCCGCCTCCTCACCCTTCTCCTTCAGCGTTTTGGCAAAACCCTTGGCCTGCCGCTCCAGCATGGTGAGATCGGCGCCGCCGGCAAAGCTGTCCTTGCCGGTGGTGATGACGCAGCCCTTGATCGCCGCATCGCCGGCAACCTTGTCGATGATCTGGTCAAGCTCGCGCATGACCGTTTCATCGATAACGTTCATCGATTTGCCGGCCATGTCCCAGGTCGCGAGGGCGATGCCATCGGCATCGATGTCAAATGTGAAAGCCGTGAGGTTCATCGGTTTTCTCCCGTCCTTCAGATGCGTTCGATGATGGTGGCGGTGCCCATGCCGGCGCCGATGCAGAGCGTGATCAGCGCGGTCGATTTTCCCGTGCGCTCCAGCTCATCGAGCGCGGTGCCGAGAATGATCGCGCCGGTCGCGCCGAGCGGATGGCCCATCGCAATCGCGCCGCCATTTACATTGACTTTGGAATTGTCGAGATCGAACGCCTGCATGAAGCGCAGCACGACCGAAGCGAAGGCTTCGTTGACCTCGAACAGATCAATGTCGGAAATGGTCATGCCCGCGCGGGCGAGCACTTTTTTCGTGACATCGACAGGGCCGGTGAGCATCAGCGCCGGCTCCGAGCCGATATTGGCGAAGGCGCGGATGCGGGCGCGCGGCTTCAGCCCCGCTTTTTCGCCACCCTTTCTATTGCCGATCAGCACGGCGGCGGCGCCATCAACAATGCCCGACGAATTGCCGGCGTGATGGACGTGGTTGATGACTTCGACTTCGGGGTGCGCGGCGATGCCCACGGCATTGAAGCCACCCATCTCGCCCATCATGGTGAAAGAGGGCTTGAGCGAACCCAGCGTCTGCATGTCAGTCTTGGCGCGCACCGTCTCGTCATGGCCGAGAATGGTGATGCCATTCACGTCTTTCACCGGAACAACCGACTTGGCAAAGCGGCCTTCGGCCCAGCTTTTGGCCGCGCGCTGCTGGCTCTCCACCGCATAGGCGTCGCAATCGGTGCGCGAAAAACCATATTTCGTCGCGATGAGATCGGCCGACACGCCCTGCGGCATGAAGTAGGATTTAATCGCAATCGCTGGATCGACCGGCCATGCGCCGCCCGATGCGCCCATGCCGACGCGGCTCATGGATTCGACGCCGCCGCCGATGGTGAGATCATGCTGGCCGGACATCACCTGCGCAGAAGCGAAATTCACGGCGTCGAGACCTGAGGCGCAGAACCGGTTGATCTGGATGCCGGGAACGCTGTCGCCATAGTCCGAGACCAGCGCAGAGGCGCGGGCAATATCGCCACCGGCCTCGCCGACCGGATCGACGCAACCGAGCACCACATCATCCACCAGCTTCGTGTCGAGATTGTTGCGGGCGGCGATGGCGCGCAATGTCGTTTCCGACAATTTCAGCGCGGTGACCTCATGCAAGGAGCCATCGGCCTTGCCCTTGCCACGCGGCGTGCGCACGGCATCGTAAATATAGGCTTCGCCCATCGGGGTCTCCCTTCCGTTGTTGGTCCGATCACAGGCTGCGTGCGATCAGCAGTTTCATGATTTCGTTGGTGCCGCCATAAATGCGCTGGATGCGCGCATCGCGGAACATGCGCGACACCGGATATTCGTCCATATAGCCATAACCGCCAAACAGCTGCAGACAGCGGTCAACGATCTTGTTCTGCAAATCGCTGATCCAGTATTTCGCCATCGACGCCGTGGCGGAATCAAGTTCGCCCCGGATGTGGCGCGCCACGCAATCATTGTAGAACACCTTGGCGATGGTGCCCTCGGTCTTGCATTCGGCCAGCACAAACTGCGTGTTCTGAAAATCGATGACGCGCTGGCCGAAGGCCTTGCGGTCCTTCACATAGTCGATGGTCAGGCGCAGGCAGCGCTCGATCATGGCAACGCCACCGGCGGCGATGACGAGCCGCTCCTGCGGCAGTTCCTTCATCATCTGATAGAAGCCCTGCCCTGTATCGGTGCCGAGCAGCGCCTCGGCCGGCAGCTTCACATCGTCAAAGAACAGTTCCGATGTATCCGCCGCATCAATGCCGAGCTTCTTCAGTTTGCGGCCACGGCGGAAGCCCTGCACCTTTTCCGTTTCGACGACGAACAGGGAAATGCCTTTCGCGCCTGCGCCCGGTTGCGTCTGTGCCGCGACAACCACGAGATTGGCGTGCTGGCCGTTGGTGATAAATGTCTTTGCGCCATTCAGCACCCAGCCATTGCCGGATTTTTCGGCGCGGGTGCGGATACTCTGCAAATCCGATCCCGTCCCCGGCTCGGTCATGGCGAGCGCCGCGACGAGTTCGCCCGTGGCCATGCGCGGCAGCCACGCCTGCTTCTGCTCCGGCGTGCCGTGATGGAGAATATAGGGCGCGACAATGACGGAATGGATGGGCCAGCCCCAGAAATCCGCGCCGGCCAGCCCCATCTCGCGGCAGATCACGGCGTCATGCGCATAAGTGCCGCCGGAGCCGCCATATTCTTCCGGGATCGCCGCCCCGAGCAGGCCCGCCTCGCCGGCCTTGTTCCAATATTCTCGGGGCATGATCCCGGCGTCTGCCCACGCATCGAGATTGGGCGAAAATTCCTTCGCAAAGAATTTCCGCACATGGTCCTCGAGCATGACGTGCTCGTCGGTCATCCAGTCCGGTTGCGGAACCTGAAGCGCATCCTGCATGGCGTTTCCCTGCGCGCTTTTGTGAAGCTGCCCGGCGCTGCGCATGCGCCGGGCTTTTGCCAATCAGAACATATCGGCGGAGAGCGCCATGGTCGAATCCGCGCCGGCGGTGATTTTTTGCAGACGCGACGTGGTCTCCGGCAGCATGCGCTCCATGAAAAAACGGCCTGTCACGAGCTTGGCCTGCATGCGCGCGTCATCGCCGTCTTTCAGTTTATCCAGCGCGGTGCGGGCGATTTTTGCCCACATATAGCCGAGGGTGACGAGGCCGAAGAGATGCATGTAGTCGGTCGCGCCAGCGCCGGCATTGTCAGGCTTGGCCATGGCGTTTTGCATGAACCACATCGACGCCTGCTGCAATTCGCCCGCCGCCTTGCCGAGCGGGCCGACGAAGGGCTTCATCGCCTCATCAGCGCCCTGCTCCTTCACGAAAGCGCCGACCTCGCCGAGAAAACTCATCAGCGCGCGGCCGCCATCGCGGCCGAGCTTGCGGCCGACAAGGTCCATGGCCTGCACGCCGTTCGCGCCTTCATAGATCATGGCGATGCGGGCATCGCGCACGAACTGCGACATGCCCCATTCCTCAATATAGCCGTGGCCGCCGAACATCTGCTGCGCTTTCACCGCATTGTCGAAGCCGTAATCGGTGAGCACGCCTTTCAGCACCGGCGTCATGAGACCCATATGGTCATCGGCCATCTG
>JBOFFO010000543.1:0-1837 GCA_051648665.1 Beijerinckiaceae bacterium
TGAACGGCGCCTTGATCAGGCCGACCAGAAACGTGTTCATGCCGATGACATTTTGCAGCCGGTTGAGAAACACCTCCGGGCTGACGCCGCCATACATCCACGCCACCAGCGCGCCGCCGAACAGCGACGCCATTGCGGCAAGAAAGGTGAGGATCGGCAGCGCGACAATCAGCGCGATCAAGCGCGGCACGACCAGCACATCAATGGGATTCAGCCCCATCACCTTCAGCGCGTCGATCTCTTCGCGCATTTTCATCGAACCGATTTCGGCCGTGAAGGCGCTGCCCGACCGGCCCGCCACCATAATGGCGGTGAGCAGCACCGCCAGTTCCCGCAGGGAAAGCACGCCGATGAGATCGACAACAAAGGCCGTGGCGCCGAAGCGCTGCAACTGGAAAATGCCCTGCTGCGCCACAATGCCGCCGACAAGAAACGAAATGAGCGTGATGATGGGCACCCCGCGCAGCGCAATCTGTTCCAGATGATTAGTGAAGGCGGGGAAGCGGAAATTCCTGGGTCGCAGGATCAGCCGCCCGAAGGCTGCAACTATCTCGCCGAAAAACGCGACGCCATGCACGAAATCCCGCCCGGCGGCGCAAACCGCCCTGCCGATGTCGCTGAGAAAATCGACGAAGGTCGGCGCGCGCGGCCCGGTTTGCCGGTCCAGCGCCTGCTCGCCGACTTCCTTCAGCAAAATCGCATGCTCGGCAGAGGCGTTTTCATACTGCGTATCGAGACCATCCGGCACACGCGCCTGCCGCAGCCGGTCGATGAGCCACGCACCCCGCGTATCGAGGCGCGTCACGCCAGAAAAATCGAGCGTCACCGACCGCACACGCGCAACAGAAGCCGTCAGGTCCAGCGCGGCCGCTTCCGCTGCATCGCCGTGCTCCGAAGTCCACTCGCCCTCAAGCTGCACGCGCATGGCATTCCCCGCTTTTTGCGCGGTGAATTGCGGCGTGTGGGAATCACGGGCCAGAGCAGTCGCCATGCCCTGTCTTGCCATGCGGGGTGCGCCCGCGCCACGCGCGCCGGGCTGCGCCAGAACGTCTGCGCGCGCCCTGTGTCGGCGCGGTCACATGCGGCACCCGTTACGGCGTGCGCAGCGCCTGCCGCTGCACCCCGAACAGCACCGCCACCAGCGCCAGCCCGACGCCGGCGAACACCGCCATGGCCATATAGGTCGCCGGCGCACCGCCGCTGTGGAAAAGCGTGCCAGCCAGATAGATGCCGAGGCTGTTGGTCAGCGCATGCACCGCCGCGTTGATGCCCTGAATGCGGCTGCGGAAGCGCGGCGGCGACAACACCGCCAGCACCGCGATCAGGCCGAGATGGGTGGCGCCGAACGTCAGCCCGTGCAGCACCTGACAGAACGCGGTGAGCGCCAGCCCCGGCTCCTGCGCCATGATGATCCAGCGCAGCACCGCCAGCACGCCGCCCAGCGCCATGAAGGCGAGCGCCCGCGGCACATCAGACAGCAGACGCCCGGCGCGCATGAAGAGCAGAATTTCCGGCACAACGCCCAGCGTCCACAGCACCGCCGTCGCCGTCTGCGGCAATCCCTGCGCACCCCACGCCATCGCGCTGACGGTGAATACGCCCGCATGGCTCGACTGGATGCCGGCGGACCCGAGGATCAGCAGCGCAATCATCGCCATGCGCCAGCGCATCGGCGCGGCCTCTCTCTCCGCTGCGGCGCTGCCGGCGCTGACGGGTTTCTGCACCGGCAACAGCAGCGCCAGCGCCGCGCTGACGATCATTGCGGCGGCGATCAGCGCGGCAATCCAGTCGCCATTCAGCCGGTCTGCAATCGCCCCGCCAGCGAAGGTGCCGGCGA
>JBOFFO010000544.1:0-2117 GCA_051648665.1 Beijerinckiaceae bacterium
GACTATCTCAAGGCCGAACACGCCAAGTGGGGCAAGTTGATCGGTGAGGCCAACATTAAGGTGGATGGCTAGCGGCAGGTCCCGCATCGGAGCCTGATTCAATTTCTCAACCGGCGCAGCCAACCCAATGATTCCCAGCCTTTTTCGCCCGAGACAGCACTTCAGATGATCACGCCGGGACACATTCGCGTGTAAAGGCGCGCCGGGGCGTGCGCTGGCCGGTTCGTGGCTGCCGTTGCCACAAAATCGTCCAAAAAATCATGGTTTTTTAAGTCGAAACGGACAAACCAAGTTTCGGGCGCTATAAGGCTGACAAGGGGCGTGATGTTGAGTCATGGACCCATGCGTCAGCCGGTCTATGCGCCCGGCTTTCCCAAGGTTAGGTTGAGACCATGCTGACCCGTCGTACGGCACTTCTTTCGCTTGCCACCACCGCTTTGTCGCCTGCGGTCGCCTTCGCCCAGAGCGGCCAGGCTGAATGGAGCCAGAGCTATGACTCGGCTTCGACCTTGCGCGTGCGGCGCGCAACGGTGCCGCTTCTGTCCGCCCAGACGATCGAAGCGACCGATCAAGCCATCAACCAGTATCGCCAGCTTGTGGCCAATGGCGGCTTCGTGCCGGTGCCGGCCGGACAGTACCGCGTCGGTTCGCGCGGCCGGAGCATTCAGGCTCTGCGCCAACGGCTGGCCCAGACTGGCGATCTGGATGGCGACAGCCAGTCAGACATCTATGATTCGTTTGTCGAGGCCGGTGTGCGGCGCTTTCAGGCGCGTCACGGCCTGAACCAGACCGGGTCGGCTGATCGCCTGACCATGGCTGCGATGAATGTGCGGGCAGAAACGCGGCTGCGGCAGCTAGAGGTCAACATTGTCCGCCTGCGGTCTCTCGCCGGGTCTGCGCAGAACCATCGTTTTATCACCACCAATATCCCAGCCGCCCAGATCGAGACTGTCGAGGGCGGGGTCGTGCAGTCCCATCACGCGGCCGTGGTTGGGAAATCGGACCGGCAGTCGCCGATTCTGACCACGCGGATTCCGGAAATCAATTTCCATCCGTTCTGGACCACACCGGCGTCGATTGTCCGCAAGGATTTGATCCCGAAAATGCGGACGGAGCCGAACTACCTGACCGAAAATCGCATCCGGATTTTCAACGGGCAGGGGCAGGAGGTGCCGGCCACATCGATCAACTGGAACACCGATGAGGCGCTTAAATTCCGCTTCCGTCAGGATCCCGGCGATTTCAACTCGATGGGCACGGTGCGCATCAACGTGCCGAGTCCGCATGGCGTCTATATGCATGACACCAACTCCAAGGGCCTGTTCGGTGACAATGCCCGGTTCCATTCCTCGGGCTGCATCCGCGTCCAGAATGTCCGCGACTATGTGGCGTGGATTCTCAAGAACACGCCGGGCATGACCCGCGACAAGGTCGAGGAGCTGTTTGCCGGCGGCCAGCGCATTGATGTGAAGGTGGCGGACCCGGTGCCGCTGTTCTGGGTTTACATCACCGCATGGGGCGGCAGCGACGGCATCGTCCAGTTCCGGGACGATATCTATGGCAAGGATGGCATCGGGCCGGTGCCTGTGGCGTCAGCCCAGGGCATCACTGCCAATGACTGAACGTCATTTGTAAGATCACCGCCAACGACCAGTGATTAGCCCTCCCTCGTCTTGGTGTGATGCGCCCCGTCTTCCGCAAGGAGGGCGGGGCGTTTTACTTTGCGCTTCGGTGTTTTTTGGTGCCTCTATAGCAACGGGATAAGCTGGGCTGCGTTATGCAGTGAGCTGTTAAGGGGCATAACGCATGGCCACAGGACTCCTCGCACTGCTTGACGATGTGGCGGCCATCGCCAAGGTCGCGGCGTCCTCGCTGGATGATGTGGCGTCGGCGGCTGGCAAGGCCAGCGCCAAGGCGGCGGGAATCGTCATCGATGATACGGCGGTGACGCCGCGCTATGTCGTGGGGTTCACGGCGGACCGGGAACTGCCGATCATTTGGAAAATCGCGCGCGGCTCGCTCAAGAACAAGCTGCTGATCCTGCTGCCGGCAGCGCTGGCGCTGAGCTGGTTTGCGCCCTGGGCGATCACGCCGCTGCTGATGCTGGGCGGGTTGTA
>JBOFFO010000545.1:0-1937 GCA_051648665.1 Beijerinckiaceae bacterium
CGCACGCGTGCATCGATCAATGACCAGCCGGTCAGTGCGCAGGTGATGCGCGCGGTTGGCGCAGCGCTGGTGGAAATTCACGGCCAGCATGACGACCGCGCCTTTGTCGATCCTGCAACGCACCGCGCGATGCTTGATGCTTATGGCGGGCTGACGAAGGACGCTGATGCCGTGCGCGCGGCCCATCGCGCCATGAGCGAGGCACGCGCCGCACTCGACGCGCAACAAATGGCGGTGGAAGCAGCGCGCAAGGAAGCGGAATTTCTTCGTCACGCCCATGAGGAACTGACAACGCTCGCGCCGGAGGCAGGAGAAGAGCAGCGGCTTGCCGAACGGCGCACGGTGATGATGCAGTCGGAAAAGGTGATGCAGGATATTGCCGATGCCGCGCGTTCGGTCGGCGGCGACGCTTCGCCGATTCCGACGCTCTCGGCGGTGATGCGCAAGCTCGAACGGCGGGGCGCGCAGGCGCCGCACTTGATCGAGCCGCCGGTGAAAGCGCTGGAAGCGGCGCTGAATGCGCTGGAAGAATCGCGGGATGCGCTGGAGCGGGCCTTGCGCGATGCGCAGTATGATCCGCAAGAGCTGGAGCGCACAGAAGAACGGTTATTCGCACTGCGCGCAGCAGCGCGGAAATACAATGTGCTGGCCGACGACCTTGCTGCGCTGGCTGATAAATTCGCAGGCGACCTGCACCTCATCGATGCGGGCGAGGCGCAACTGACGCAACTCAGCCGCAAGGCTGTCGAGGCGGAGGCGGCCTATCGCAAGGCGGCGGCGGCGCTGTCAAAATCCCGCACTACCGCTGCGAAAAAACTCGACAAGGCGGTGACAGCGGAACTCAAGCCGCTGAAACTCGAACGCGCGTCGTTCGTCACCCATATCATCACCGACGACAGGGCGATGACGCCGGATGGATATGACCGCGTCGAATTCTGGGTGCAGACAAACCCCGGTTCGCGCCCTGGCCCGCTGACGAAGGTCGCCTCCGGCGGCGAACTTGCGCGCTTCATGCTCGCGCTCAAGGTTGTGCTGGCGGATCGCGGCTCGGCTTCAACCCTCGTGTTTGATGAAATTGATACCGGGGTTGGCGGTGCGGTGGCGGATGCGATTGGCCAGCGCCTTGCGCGTCTTGCGGCGCGGGTGCAGGTGCTGTGCGTGACGCATGCGCCGCAGGTCGCAGCCAGTGCATCGCGGCATTTTCTCATCGCCAAGGAAAGCGTCGGCAAGGGCGAACGGGTGGCAACGCGCGTCGCCCGGCTCGACACCGACGCGCGCCGCGAGGAATTGGCGCGCATGCTGGCCGGAGCGACAATTACCGAAGAAGCGCGCGCAGCCGCAGCGAAATTGCTGGCGGCAGCGCATGCCCGCGCCTGATATTTTACGGAGGTCCCTGCCATGACGAGCCGTTTCCAGAGTTTTGAGGACCGCAGCGAGAAAAGCGAAAGCGCCGCGCGGGTCGCGTTATTGCGCGATGCCATGATGCAGGCGGAAATTGGCGGATTCGTTGTGCCGCGTGCTGACGAGCACCAGGGTGAATATGTGCCGGCTTGCGCCGAGCGTCTGGCGTGGATCAGCGGCTTCACCGGTTCGGCTGGCACGGCCATCGTTCTGCGCAAGAAGGCGGCTTTGTTCGTCGATGGCCGCTATACCACGCAGGCGCGCGCGCAGACCGATCCGGCCGTGTTTGATGTGGTGGCGATTCACGAAACCACGGTCGAGCAATGGATCGAGACCCATCTGCCGCGTGGCGCCGCGCTGGGTTATGATCCGTGGCTGCATACCAAGGATGGTGCGGAGCGGCTGGAAAAAGCCGCCATGCGCGCCGGCGGGCATGGGCAGGCCGTTGCCGTCAACCCGCTCGATGCGGTCTGGAGCAATCGGCCAATGCCGCCGCGCGCCCCGGCGATGTTGCATGATCTCGGCTTTGCCGGCGA
>JBOFFO010000546.1:0-2205 GCA_051648665.1 Beijerinckiaceae bacterium
ATCAAGCTCCGCCAGCGGCACAACTTCGTTGACAATGCCGAGCGCCAGCGCTTCGTCCGCCCGCACGCGCCGTCCTGTCAGCATCACGCCCATCGCGGCGCGAAAGGGGATTTGCCGTTGCAGCAATGTCATGCCGCCATCGAGCGGCAAGCGCCCTACGCGCGCTTCCGGCAGCGAGAATGTCGCATTGTCGGAAGCGATAACGATGTCGCAGCCCAACACCATCTCGAAACCGCCGCCAGCCGCATGGCCGTTGACGCGCGCAATTACCGGCACGTCGAGGGTCTGCCGCAACGCAATGCCGCCGAACCCGTTCGGTCGCGCCGCTGCCCAATATTCGAGGCCCGACGCGCCAGAACCGCCCTTCATATCAGCGCCGGTGGAGAATGCGCGCTCGCCTGAACCGGTCAGCACAACGGCGCGCACCGTGCGGTCAGCCTCGATTGAATCCCAAATTGAGTTCAGTTCACGCTCAGCCGCAACATCGATCGCGTTCAACACGTCAGGCCGATCAATCGTCACCCGCGCCACATTGTCGGCAACCGAAAAATGGACAGGCATTATGCCGCTCCCGATGCGCGCAGGCGTAATTCATCGAGCACTTCCTGCGTATGGCGTCCCAGCGATGCTGGCGGAATGCGTACCGAAACCGGGGCCATATCCATATGAATGGGAGAATTCACCAGCTTCAGCGGCTCCACTTCGCCCGGCGCTTCGAGGATCATGCCATTGACCCGCGTCTGCTCATCGGCGAGTGCCTCGCTCAGGGAACGCACGGGCGCGCAAAGCAAATCCTGTTCTTCGAGCCGTCCAAGCCAAAACTCTGTCGATGCCGTTGCAAACCGTTCGCGAAAAATCGCATGCAGCGCCGCCTTGTTATTCACTTGCGCAGCATGGTCCGCAAAGCGTTCATCCTGCGACAGATCCTCAATCTGCAAGGCCGTCGAAATATCCCGCAGCGGATTCGCCTTGAACGCTCCAACAAGCACCACCGCCCCGTCGCGCGTCGGGAACACGCCGGATAGGGGCATGGCCCCCCAGTTCACCTCGCGGCCACGCATCATGAACGCTGCCGCTTCCTGAGTTTGCGCCGCCAGCATCGAATCGAGCAACGAGACAGCAATGCGTTGCCCCCTGCCCGTCTTCGCGCGTTGCAGAATTGCGAGCAGAATTCCCTGCACCATATGCATGCCGGCGGAATAATCGGCAAAGGTCGTGGAATAAATCGACAGCGGCAGGCTTTCATCCGATCGGCGGTGCATCACGCCCGACATGGCCTGCGCCAGCACATCCTGGCCGCCCTTGTGAGCGTTGGGGCCGACAAGGCCGAAGCCGGTGCCGACCGCATAGATCAGGCGCGGATTGCGCGCCGACAATTGCTCATAGCCGAAACCGAGGCGCTCCATGACTCCGGCGCGGAAATTATTGACCACGACATCAGCGCCATCGATCAGCGCCAGCACCGCATCGCGCCCTTCGGCGCTGCGCGTATCGAGCACAATGGAACGCTTGTTGCGGTTCAGCGAACAAAATACCGGACCCAGCAGGCCTGCCGGATCGTTTGGAAACGCGGTGCGCGATAAATCGCCGGTTCCCGGCTTTTCAATTTTGATCACATCGGCCCCATAGTCGGCCAACATCTGCGTGGCGACAGGACCCATCATGACTTGCGTGAAATCAATCACGCGAATTCCGGCGAGTGGTAATTCAGTCATCATCAAGCGGCGGCCTCCATTACCTTGGCGTTAGCGGAAGGCGCATCGCCCGGATCGCCGCCCTGCGCGCGCACCCGCGCGCAGATCGCTTTCGGATCAACATGGCGCACGGCCATGCCGCCTGACAAGGCGAGCGCCGCAGCCACACCGGCAGACTGGCCCATGGACATGCATGGCGGAATTTCGCGCGACAGTTTCTGCGCCGATTCCGTTGCGGAGTAATGCCGCCCGGCAACCAGCAGATTGTCGATGCCCTTCGGCAGCATCGACCGGTAAGGCGTGTAATAATCGCGGCCGCGCGCCACCGTATCGGCGAAATGCACACGGTCATTCACATCCGATTTTGTAACTACATACTCGCCCTGTAACAGTCGCGTCTGGCGCACGCCGAGCTGCGGCGCGACGTCGATGACATGGCAATTCTTGAAACCCGGCACATGCTGGCGCGCAAAATCGACCAGCGCATAAATGCGCTTGCGGCCATCGAAAT
>JBOFFO010000547.1:0-5010 GCA_051648665.1 Beijerinckiaceae bacterium
TGCGGCAGATTGCGACCGCGCTGTCGCCGTCGAATTTCATTTTCACCAACCCGGAATTGCTGCGCAATACATTGAAGGAAGCCGGCGGCAACCTCGTGCGCGGCATCCACATGATGGCGGAGGATGTGGAAGCCGGCGGCGGGCAACTGAAAATCCGCCAGTCCGATCCGAGCAAGTTCGAGGTCGGCGTCAATATTGCGAATACGCCCGGCAAGGTGGTGTACCGCAACGAGATCATGGAATTGATCCAGTATGCGCCAGCCACCGAAACGGTGCTGAAACGCCCGTTGCTGATCGTGCCGCCCTGGATCAACAAATTCTATATTCTCGATCTCAACCCGGAAAAATCCTTCATCCGCTGGGCCGTGGCGCAGGGGCTGACGGTGTTCACGATTTCCTGGGTCAATCCGGATTCCCGTCATCGCGACAAGGATTTTGCCGCCTACATGAAGGAAGGCATTTTCGCTGCGCTCGACGCGATCACGGAAATCACCGGCGAGAAAAAGGTTGCGGCGATCGGCTATTGCGTCGGCGGCACGCTCCTGTCGAGCACGCTCGGCTATATGGCGGCGCACAAGGACAAGCGGATCGACAGCGCGACCCTGTTCACGACGCAGGTGGATTTCACCTATGCCGGCGACCTCAAGGTTTTCGTCGATGAAGAGCAGATCAGAAAGCTGGAAGAGCAGATGGAGCCGACCGGCTATCTCGATGGCTCGAAGATGGCGAACAGCTTCAACATGCTGCGGCCGGCGGACCTGATCTGGTCCTACATGGTCAATGTTTATATGAAAGGCACGCCGCCGCTGCCGTTCGACTTGCTCTACTGGAATTCGGATTCAACCCGCATGCCGGCGGCGAACCATTCCTTCTATATGCGCAACTGCTATCTGAACAATAACCTCTCGCAGGGGCGCATGGTGCTCGATGGCACGGCCATCAATATGAAGGATGTAAAAATTCCGATCTACAATCTGGCCGCGAAGGAAGACCATATCGCGCCGGCCAAATCAGTCTTTCTCGGCTCGAAATTCTTTGGCGGCGATGTCACCTATGTGATGGCGGGATCCGGCCATATCGCCGGCGTCGTCAATCCGCCCGGCCCGAAAGTCAAATATCAGTACTGGACCGGCGGGCCGGTGAAGGGCGAGCTTGAAGACTGGCTGGCCACGACAACGGAAACACCCGGCTCATGGTGGCCGCACTGGTTTGCATGGCTGAAGGCGCAGGCGCCGGAGACCGTTCCTGCCCGCCAACCGGGCGGCGGCCGGCTGAAGCCGCTGGAGGATGCGCCTGGCAGTTATGTGCGGATCAAGGTCTGAGCTGTCCAGCGGCACCTGCGGTCGCGCGCTCGACCAACCGGCAAGCCAATAAAAAACCGGCCCAGTGGGCCGGTTTTTCTTTGATCGATTGGCGTGTCGCTCAGTACTTGCGCACCACCGTGTTCGGCAGCACGCCCGGTGCCCGCTCCTCGCCCCACTTGGTCGTGAAGCCAACGGAGAGAATGCTGGTCTGCGACTTCGCACGGCCGACATACGGCGCGCCGGCAAAGTTCGGGTTGCCCGAAGCCGCCGTGATGACGATCGGCGCCGATTTGTTGAACACATGCGAGTATGAGGCGTTGAACGCAAGGCGCTGGGTGATCTGATAGGTTAGACCAGCTGAGAGCCAGAAGCGGTCATTGTCCGGCAGACGGGTCGAACGGATCGATGTCGTGACCGGCGCGATCTCGTATGCGACGCCAGCACGCAGCGTCAGTTCCGGGCTGTAACGGTATTCACCGCCGAGCGCGAAGAACCAGCCGTCACGATAGTTGAACGGGATCGAACGCGGCAGCGCGGCAGGAGCCAGCGGATGCGCGGTGATCACGGCACGGCCAATGCGGCTCCAGCCCTGCCATTCAACCGAGGCAAGCAGGTCGAACTGCGGTGTGATCTGCTGGCGCAGCGACAGGTTCAGGCGATCCGGCAGACGAACCGTGGTCTTGATGCCGGAAATCGCGCCCGGCAGACCCGGCACATTGATGTAGCTGCCATCCAGCGGCTGATCGATCCGCGAGCGATAACCGATGCCGATGGAGGTGCCGGCGAACGGCTTCCAGGTCAGACCGGCGGTGACGCCGACGCCCCAGCCATCGCCTTCAAGGCCGAGGCCATAGCCGACCGGCAGCGCGGGCGAACCGCCCATGAAGCGGACCTTCATGTACTGAATTTGCAGGCCGATACCGACCGAGAGCTGCGGGCTGATCTGGTATGCCACCGACGGCGTGAACGTCATCGTCCGCGCCTTGGTGGTCAGCGAGTTCAGGCGGCCACCCCAATCGAGATCCGGGCCGGTCGTCAGGCCGTACGGCGCGTTGATCGCCAGGCCGAAGCGCAGGTCGCCCCAGGGCACGATCACATAGGTGGCGGGAACCAGCGCATCCTGACCCTGATCGCCCGTACCCTTTGTGCCGAACACGCCGGTGCCAGTGATGCGGGTGTTGGGCATGACGAGCGAGAAGTTGTTCTCGGTCATGATCGTGGTGAACTCGGTCATCGTCGCCGGGTTCAGGAACATCGCGGAAGGGGAGCGGCCCGGCGCGGCGTAGCCCGCATAGGCGGAGCCATTATAGACGGTGCTCTGCGACTGGTTGATGAAGCCACCGGCCTGCGCGCTGCCCGCCGCTGCTGCCATCATGGCGACCGCTGCCGACCCGGAGAGCGCCGCTTTCAGAAAGTTGGAACCCATAATCTATCCGCCCCGATTGATTGTTCAGACTCAACGGACATGGCCTGCCCGGTTGATGCGACGATGCTGCTTTGCCGCACGGTTCTCAATCGAAATGTCACAGTTGCGCCATGAACGGCCACCCCCGCGCGCCCTTGCGTCAAGGGCGTTTCCGCCATCGGGAATCGAATTTTTTCCAGAATTTGATCAACGGCTTAGCAAACTCAAATGGGTTTTTGGCTGCCCGCGCCCCGCGAGACCCGCCAAATCCTGTGCAAATTAGTGCCTGAATGTTGCCCAATAGACACATATTCGGGCAACCCTGCGCAACGACGCAGCCATTGCTGTAAAATCGTTTTCATTGGGAGTGGCGAAGGGTAAGAGTGTCGCCCTTCAAGCGAGGGGCATTCCATGAAACTTGTTCGTTATGGCCGTCCGGGGAAGGAAAAACCCGGCATCATTGATCATGAAGGCCGCGTCCGCGACCTGTCAGGCGTCATCACCGACCTTGATGGCAAATCGCTTGATCCGAAAGTTCTGAACCGGATTTCCAAGATCAAGACCTCGCGCCTGCCGCTGGTGCGCGGCACACCGCGGCTCGGCCCCTGTGTCGGCAATGTGCGGAATTTTATCGCCGTTGGCCTCAACTATGCCGACCATGCGGCCGAGACTGGCGCAGCCATTCCGAAAGAGCCGATCCTGTTCAACAAGGCGCCGTCCTGCATCGTTGGCGCCCATGACGATGTCATGCTGCCAAAGGGTTCAAAAAAGACGGACTGGGAGGTCGAACTCGTTATCGTCATCGGCAAGCGCGCCTCGTATGTGTCCAAGAAAGACGCGCTCGATTACGTCGCCGGCTATTGCATCTGCAACGATGTGTCCGAACGCGAATATCAGATCGAGCGCAGCGGCCAGTGGATGAAGGGCAAGGGCTGCGCCACCTTCGGCCCCATCGGCCCGTGGATGGTGACAAAGGACGAGATCAAGGACATCAACAACCTGTCGATGTGGCTCGACGTGAATGGCGAGCGCATGCAGACCGGCTCGACCAAGACGATGATTTTCGATGTGCGGACCATCGTCTCCTACATTTCCGAATTTATGATTCTGGAGCCGGGCGACCTGATCACAACCGGCACACCGCCGGGCGTTGGCCTTGGCATGAAGCCGCCGAAATATCTCAAGGCTGGCGATGTGGTGACGCTGGGCATTGAGGGGCTGGGCGAGCAAAAGCAGACTGTCGTTGCCTACAAGGCCGGGTGACCAAACCTTCGGCCGCAGAATACGGAAAGCCCGCCATGATGGCGGGCTTTTTATTGGAGCCGTGGCTTTTCTTTTCACGCCTGTTGGGATCAAACTCGCCCGCATGAATGATGCGCCAGCTTCTGTCTCCCATCCGCTGCATGAGCGCCGCCTGCTGCAAAAGCTGCGGTCCTTGTATTATGGCGACCATCCGGCAGGCCGGCGCTTCCGCTACGGGCTGATCGCCTTCGATATTTTCACAATCCTCGTTTTTGTTATCGAAGCGATTTTCCCTGGCCAATGGTGGGCAAAGCCTGTCGATATCACGCTGGGCATGCTGCTGATCGGCGATTTCCTCTTCCGGCTTTATGTGGAACGCAACCGGCGGCGTTTTCTTCTGCACTGGTCAACACTGGCCGATCTCGTGGTGATTGTGTCGCTGCTGGCGCCTCTGCTCACCGAAAATCTGGCGTTTTTGCGCGTCGTGCGGGCGCTGCGCCTTTTGCGGTCCTACCAGCTTTTGCGCGACCTGCGTGCGGAATCGGCATGGTTCCGCAGCAACGAGAATGTCATTCAGGCGAGCGTGAACTTTTTCGTGTTCCTGTTTGTCGTCACGTCGATTGTGTTTGTGACGCAAAGCGCGAAAAATGCCGGCATCAACACCTATGTCGATGCGCTCTATTTCACCGTGACGACGCTGACCACGACCGGGTTCGGCGACATCACGCTGAAAGACACGGGTGGCAAGCTGCTCTCCGTCCTCATCATGATCGTCGGCGTCAGCCTGTTCCTGCAATTGATCAAGGCGATTTTCCGCCCGCCAAAGGTCCGTTTCACCTGCGACGATTGCGGCCTGCTGATGCATGACCGCGATGCCGTGCATTGCAAGCATTGCGGCAAGGTGCTCGCCATCCCCAGCGATGGCGATGATCTGTGACGCTCAGCCAATCTTGATATAGGCAAAGCCCTTGTTCTGCATGGCGCCGACGGTCGCGACGCCCGACGGCACGAACTGGATGAAATCGCGCTTATGGACCTTGTCACGGTCGAGCTTCAGCC
>JBOFFO010000548.1:0-6087 GCA_051648665.1 Beijerinckiaceae bacterium
CTGTCGGGCTTGACTGAGCCGCTACGTTCTCATGGCGGAATTACGGAGCAGCGCGTGCCCATGATCTCCAACCGCAAGCTCGCGCTCGTCCCCGGCCATGACCTGCGCAATTTCGATGCTTTTGATGTGGCGTTGAACCGTATCACGGCGTGAGGATTTTCGATGAACGCTCCAGCACAAGCGCCGAAACATGAGCCGATGCGGATTGCGGGCAAGCTCGTGTCCACCGATCACGTCGTCGAGGTTTTCAATCCTTACGACAATTCCGTGGTCGGAACGATTCCAGCGGCGCGGCCCGAACATGTGCGCGAGGCTTTTGCAAAAGCGCACGCGTTCAAGCCGAAGCTCACCCGCTACGAGCGCCAACAAATTCTGTTGCGCACGGCGGAATTGCTGCGTGACCGCAAGGAAGAATTCGCCAAGCTCATTACTGCGGAATCCGGCCTGTGCTGGAAGGATTCGCTCTATGAGGCGAGCCGCGCCTATGATGTGTGGTCGTTTGCCGGCCAGCTCACCATCCGCGATGATGGCGAAACATTTTCCTGCGATATTTCGCCGAACGGCAAGAAGCGGAAAATCTTCACGCAACGCATGCCGCTGATGGGTGTGATTTCGGCGATCACGCCCTTCAATCACCCGCTCAACATGGTGAGCCACAAGCTGGCGCCGGCGATTGCCACAAATAACCGCGTCGTGCTGAAGCCCACGGAACTGACGCCGCTGACTGCGCTGAAACTGTGCGATGTGCTTTACGAAGCGGGCCTGCCTCCGGAAATGCTTTCGGTCGTCACCGGCAATCCATCGACCATGGGCGATGCGATGATCACCGACCCGGATGCGGACCTCATCACCTTCACCGGCTCGGTGCGCGTCGGCAAACACATCGCCAATGTCGCGGGTTACAAGCGCTTCATTCTCGAACTCGGCGGCAATGATCCGCTGATCGTCATGGAGGACGCCGACCTCGACAAGGCAGCGGAACTCGCCGTGCAAGGTGCGACGAAAAATTCCGGCCAGCGCTGCACGGCGGTGAAGCGCATCCTCGCCGTGGAAGCCATCGCCGATGATTTCGCCAAGCTCGTGCTGGAGAAGGCAAAAAAATTAAAATACGGCAACCCCATGGATCCGGACGTGGATGTCGGCTGCGTCATTCATGAAGGGGCGGCAAAAAGTTTTGAGGCGCGCGTCAATGATGCGGTGGCGCAAGGGGCGGAATTGTTGCACGGCAATAACCGGCAGGGCGCCGTGTATCCGCCGACAGTGGTGGATCGCATTCCCTACCGGGCTGAACTGGTGCGGGAAGAAACCTTCGGTCCAGTCATCCCGATCATCCGTGTGCCCAACAGCATCGACGACGTGATCCGCATCTCCAATTCCACGGCCTACGGCCTGTCGTCCGGGGTCTGCACCAACCGGATGGACTACATCACCCGCTTCATCAACGAGTTGGATGTCGGCACGGTGAACGTATGGGAAGTGCCGGGTTACCGCATCGAAATGTCGCCATTCGGCGGCATCAAGGACAGCGGCAACGGCTACAAGGAAGGCGTTTGGGAAGCGATGAAGAGCTTCACGAATGTGCGCACCTTCTCGCTTCCGTGGGGATAAGAGGTAGGGCCCGCCCACAATATCTCTGCCGCCGGGCTTGGAAAGGCGTGGCCTGTCATCGTATCGTCATTTCCAAGGCCCCAAGACAAGGGCTGCGCAAGCGATCCATCACAGGAGGGATTTCGATGTCTTTCACGAAACATGTTCTGGGCGCTGTCTCCGCCCTTGCCATCGGCCTGATGGCCGCCGGCAGCGCCGACGCCCAGACCCGGCAGAAGGTCACGGTCTACACCGCCTTCGAACTTGACCAGCTTGCCCCCTACAAGGCGGCGCTGGAAGCGGAAGTGCCGGATGTGGACATTCAGTGGGTGCGCGATTCCACCGGCGTCATCACGGCGCGCTTCATGGCGGAAAAGGATAACCCGAAGGCGGATGTGGTGTGGGGGCTGGCCGCGACCTCGCTGATGACATTCAAGAAGGCTGGCCTGCTCGAGCCTTACACACCAAAGGGCGCTGCTGATCTCAAGCCGGCATTCCGCGATCCGGGCCAGCCGGACTCCTGGACGGGCATGGATGCGTGGCTTGCCGTGGTCTGCTTCAACACAGCGGAAGCGTCGGCCAAGAAGGCAGCTGCACCGGTGAGCTGGGCCGATCTAACGAAGCCGGAATACAAGGGCCAGATTGTCATGCCGCACCCGGCGTCATCCGGCACCGGCTTCCTTGCCGTCGCGGCCTGGCTCCAGATGTGGGGTGAGCAGAAGGGCTGGGAGTTCATGGACAAGCTCCATGACAATATCGCGGTCTACACGCACTCCGGGTCCGCGCCCTGCGTTCAGGCCGCCAAGGGCGAGCGCATGATCGGCATCGGGTTCGATGTGCGCGGCGCGCTGGAAAAAACCAAGGGCGCACCGCTTGATCTCATCGTGCCGCCGGAAGGCGCAGGCTGGGACATGGAAGCGACGGGCGTGGTGAAGGGCACCAAGAACATGGACGCCGCCAAGAAGATCGCTGATTGGGCAGCCTCGAAGAGCGCCAACGAGAAGCTGTATTCGAAGTATTATGCGATCGTCGCGCACAAGGATGTGAAAGCCGCGCCGAAGAATTATCCGGAAACGGCGGAAGCGCGCATGGCGAAAATCGATTTTGGCTGGATGGCCGACAATCGTGACCGCGTGCTGGCGGAATGGTCGAAGCGCTACGAATCCAAGGCTGCGCCGAAGAACTGACGCCGTATAAACAGGGGCCGGGCCACGCACAGCCCGGCCTTTTCATCTCCGGCATGGTCATTGTGGCCTGCCGGAACTGCGCCTCGGCATTCTCTGCTGATCGCTGACATTTTCCCTTCATGCCCACATTGAGACCATGATGGCCGACGCCGCCGATTTTGTGCGCATTCACGCCCTCACCAAGCGCTACGGCGCTTTCACGGCGCTGCGCGACATTTCGCTGAGCATCCGTGCGCGCGAGTTTGTCTGCTTTCTTGGGCCTTCCGGCTGCGGCAAAACCACACTGCTGCGCGCCATTGCGGGTCTCGATATTCAGGACGAGGGCCAGATTTTCATCAATGGCCGCGATGTCAGCACAGCGCCTCCCTCGGCACGCGATTTCGGCATCGTGTTCCAGTCCTATGCGCTGTTTCCGAACCTGACGATCGCCAGCAATGTTGGTTACGGTCTCGTCAATCGCAAACGTCCTGCGCAGGAAATTCAAGCGCGGGTGACCGAACTGCTAACCCTCGTTGGCTTGCCAGATCAGGGGGCAAAATATCCCGTGCAACTCTCGGGCGGCCAGCAACAGCGCGTGGCGCTGGCGCGCGCGCTGGCCACATCGCCCGGCCTGCTGCTGCTCGATGAACCGTTGTCGGCGCTCGACGCCAAGGTGCGCGTGCGGTTGCGCGACGAAATCAAGAGCCTTCAAAGACGGCTTGGCGTCACCACAATCATGGTGACGCATGATCAGGAAGAGGCGCTTTCTATGGCTGACCGCATCGTCGTGATGAATCACGGCGTGATCGAACAGGTCGGCACGCCCGAGGACATTTATCGAAAGCCGGCAACCGCCTTTGTTGCAGACTTCGTCGGCCACATGACATTCCTCGATGCACGTATTGTCGCGCCGCAGCGGGTGGAAGTCGGCGGACTTGGACTCGATGTTCTTTCCACGCATGGTTTTGCGGTGGGCGAAACCGTTTCCCTAGCGATGCGGCCAGAAGACATCCGCATCCGCAATGTGACGGAGGCGACGCCGAACCGGTTTGAGGCCGCCATTGGCGAGATGGGTTTTCTCGGCTCCTTCGCGCGCACCAGCCTGCGGCCGCGCGCGGCACCAGAGACAGCGATCACTGCGGATTTTTCGAGCAACGCCTTGCGTGACCTGAATTTGCAGCCGGGCCAGACCATCACGGCATCCTTGCCGCCGGAAAGCCTGCGGCTGTTCGCCAAATCATGACCACGGCTTCCGAACCATCCCTGAAAGCTGCGCCAGCTGCATCGTCCTTTGGCATCGACCGCGAGCGGCTTGTGGCCGGCATCGGCATCGCACTGATAGGGGTGTGGCTGTTTTTGACAGTGGCTCTGCCATTGCTGTCGCTTTTCATCAAGAGCGTGCAGAACCCCGATGGCGACTTTGTCGGCCTGGCGAATTTCGTGCGCTATTTCTCGACGCCGGCGCTGGCCAATTCGATCGGCAACAGCCTCGGCGTGGCGCTCATCACGACAGCCATCGTTGTGCCGTTGGCATTCATCTACGCCTATGCGTTGACGCGCTCGACCATTCCGGCGCGTGGTTTTTTTCATGCCGCCGCCCTGCTGCCAATCTTCGCACCCTCGCTGTTGCCGGCAATGTCGCTGATTTATCTGTTCGGCAATCAGGGGCTGCTGAAAAGCTGGCTGTTCGGCGCCACCATCTACGGGCCGCTCGGCATCATCATCGCGCAGGTGATCTATTGTTTTCCCCACGCGCTGCTGATCCTGATCACGGCGCTGTCGATGGCGGATGCGCGGCTTTATGAGGCCGCCGATGCTTTAGGAACAAGCAAGCGGCGCATCTTCTTCACTGTGACGTTGCCGGGCGTGCGCTACGGGCTGATCAGTGCCGCCTTTGTGGTGTTCACCCTCGTGATCACCGATTTTGGCGTCGCCAAGGTGATCGGCGGGCAATTCAACATGCTTGCGACTGATGTCTACAAGCAGGTGATGGGCCAGCAAAACTTTCAGATGGGCGCTGTCGTTGGCCTCATACTGCTCGCGCCTGCGGTGCTTGCCTTCATTGTGGATCGGCGCATCCAGTCGAGACAAGTCTCGCAACTGTCGGCTCGCGCAGTGCCATTGACGCCCAAGCCGGATGCGCGCCGCGATGCAGTGCTACTGCTTTTCTGCATTGCCATGGTGGTTGCCATCGCCGGGGTGATGGGCGTGGCAATCTGGGCCTCTTTCATCACCTACTGGCCCTACAACATGACGCTGACGCTGGCGAATTACGAGTTTTCGAATTTCGATGCGACTGGTTGGGCGCCCTTCCGCAATTCGCTGCTATTTGCGGCAGCGACGGCTGTTATTGGAACGGCGGTCATTTTTACCGGCGCCTATCTTATCGAAAAAACCAAGGGCTTCACAGCAGGCCGCATTTTTGCGCAGCTGCTTGCCATGCTGCCGGTAGCAGTGCCCGGCCTCGTGCTCGGTCTCTCCTATATTTTCTTTTTTAATGCCAAGTCGAATCCGTTGAATTTTCTTTACGGCACGCTGTCGCTGCTGGTGATCAACTCGATCGCGCACTTCTACACGGTTTCGCATATCGCCGCGACAACGGCGCTGAAACAGATAGACGGAGAATTCGAGGCAGTTTCTGCCTCACTCAAGGTGCCGTTCTGGCGCACCTTCCGCCGCGTCACCGTGCCGATTGCCATGCCGGCCATTCTCGATATTGGCGTCTATATGTTCGTCAATGCAATGACGACGGTCTCAGCCGTGATTTTCCTCTACGGCTCAGATTCCAAACTCGCCTCCATCGCCATTGTCCATATGGATGAAGCTGGCGCGACCGCAGCGGCGGCAGCCATGGCGACGCTTGTGGTGGTTGCCGCCATCGCGGCAAAGGTTCTACAGTTGATTGTCTCCGCGCTCCTCGCCAACTCGTTGCAGGCGTGGCGCCGGCGATAGGGCATCGACCCTTATGACGGGACATATTGCGAGGGCAGACATGGCTGGGTCACTTACTCTCGATGCATTGCGAAAGCTGGTGAAAGCGGGCGCGATCGATACGGTGCTTGTCTGCATGGCCGACATGCAAGGACGCCTCATCGGCAAGCGCTTCCATGCGCAGTTTTTCGTCGATGGCGGGCACGCGGAAACCCATGCCTGCAATTATCTTCTCGCCGACGATATCGATATGGAGCCGGTGCCCGGCTACGAGACGGCGAGTTGGGACAAGGGCTATGGCGATTTCGTTCTGAAGCCTGACATGTCGACACTGTGTTTGGTGCCGTGGCTCGAATCCACAGCGCTTGTGCTTTGCGATGTCATGGACCATCACCACCATGAT
>JBOFFO010000549.1:0-4405 GCA_051648665.1 Beijerinckiaceae bacterium
CGTGCCGATCCTGCGGGCCGGCAACACGCTCGGCGTTGTTGTCGTCCAGAACCGGGCGCAGCGGGTTTATTCCGAAGAGGAAATCGAGGCGCTCCAGACCACGGCGATGGTGCTGGCCGAAGTGGTCGCATCCGGCGAATTGCAGGCGATTGCCCAGACCGGCGAGACGATTGCCGCCCGCCGCTCCTTCAGCGTCGCCGGCACGGTGCTCGCCGACGGCGTTGGTCTCGGCCACGCCGTGCTGCACGAGCCGCGCGTGCAGGTGAAAAACCTGATCGCTGAAGATGCCGGCAAGGAAATCGCCCGCCTCGAAACCGCCATTGAGGCGGTGCGCGCCCATCTCGATGCGCTGGTCGAGCAGGGCGGCGATGCCGGCCACGGCGAGCATGTGGAAATTCTTGAAGCCCTGCGCATGGTCGCCAACGACAAGGGCTGGATGCGCCGCGTCAATGAGGCGATCGGCACCGGCCTGACGGCGGAAGCGGCGGTGGAGCGCGTGCAGAATGACACGCGCGCCCGCATGCTGCGCTCGACCGACCCCTATCTGCGCGAGCGGCTGCACGATCTCGACGATCTCTCCTACCGCCTGCTCAACCAGCTCGTCGGCGGCTCGCCGGTCAAGCCGGTGGAGGAACTGCCGGACAGCGCCATTCTCGTCGCCCGCAGCATGGGACCGGCAGCGCTGCTCGAATATGACCGCACGAAATTGCGCGGCGTCGTGCTGGAGGAAGGCGGGCCGACCAGCCATGTCGCCGTCATCGCCCGCGCGCTTGGCATTCCCGCCGTCTCGGAAATTGCCAACGCCACGGGTCTGGTCGAACCCGGCGATGCCATCATCGTCGATGGCACGGATGGCGCGGTGCAGATCCGCCCGATGCCCGATGTCGAGGCCGCCTACGCGACCAAGGCGCGCATGCGGGCGCGGCGGCAGGAGCAATATCGCCGCCTGCGTGACCTGCCCTGCGTGACGAAGGATGGCGTCCCGATCGCGCTCTCGCTCAATGCCGGCCTGTCCATTGACCTGCCCCATCTGGAGGACACCGGCGCGCGCGGCATCGGCCTGTTCCGCACCGAACTGCAATTCATGATGTCGTCGAAGCTGCCGACCGGATCGCAGCAGCTCGCTTTCTACCGCGATGTGCTTGATGCCGCCGGTGACCGGCCCGTAACCTTCCGCACGCTCGATATCGGCGGCGACAAGGTGCTGCCCTATTTCCGGCATGGCGACGAGGAAAATCCGGCGCTCGGCTGGCGCGCGCTGCGCATCGGGCTCGACCGTCCCGGCCTGCTGCGCACCCAACTGCGCGCCATGCTGCGCGCAGCGGCGGGACGGCGCATTTCCATCATGCTGCCCATGGTCTCGACCATCCGCGAATTTGAGCAGGCCCGTGACATGCTCGAGCGCGAACTGGCGTGGCAGGAAAAGCACGGCCACACCATGCCTGAAGATTTGAAATTCGGCGTGATGGTGGAAGTGCCGTCGCTGCTGTTTATGATCGAGGAAATTGCCCGGCAGGCGGATTTTATTTCCGTCGGCTCGAACGATCTGCTGCAATATATTTTCGCGGCGGACCGTGAAAATCCCCGCGTCGCCAACCGTTATGATTCCCTCAGCCGCCCATTCCTGCGCGTGCTGAAGCAGATTGCCGATGCTGGACAAGCCGCCGGTAAACCCGTCAGTCTGTGCGGCGAAATGGGCGGCAAACCGCTGGAGGCGATGGCGCTGATCGCGCTGGGCTACCGGCATTTGTCCATGTCGCCGGCCTCCATCGGCCCGGTGAAGGCGATGACGCTGGCGCTGGATTGCAAAGATCTGCACGAGAAACTGACGACATGGATTGATGCGCGCGACCGCTACGGCTCGGTGCGCGCGGAATTGACCGACTATGCGCGCGAGGCTGGCGTGCCCTTGTAGCGGCGATGATCGCGCTGCCACCGCCAATGTCACAGCCTCAAGATATTCACCATGACCCTGCCCGCCGCCCGCCTCGACGCGATTCTCGCCCGCCACGACGATCTCTCGAAAAAGCTGGAATCCGCCAGCGATGGCACGACGATCGTCGCCCTGTCGAAAGAGCTGGCGGAAATTGCCGGCATCACAAAGTCAGTGCGCACCTTGCGCGCGGTCGAGCGTGAAATCGCCGATTGCGACGCGCTGCTGGCTGACGCTGCAACCGATGCGGATATGCGCGCCCTGGCGGAGGAGGAGCGGCCCGGCCTGATCGAGAAACGTGCGGCGCTGGAGCATGACATCCGCATCGGGTTGCTGCCGCGCGACATGGCCGATGAGCGCGGCATCATCATCGAAATTCGCGCCGGCACCGGCGGCGATGAAGCCTCGCTGTTCGCCGGCGATTTGCTGCGCATGTACACGCGCTATGCTGATCTGCATCGCTGGAAAGTGGAGCTGATCTCCGAGAGCGAAGGCACGGTCGGCGGCTACAAGGAGGTCGTGGCTGAAATTTCCGGCGCCGGCGTCTATGCGCGGCTGAAATTCGAATCCGGTGTCCACCGCGTGCAGCGCGTGCCGGACACCGAGACCGGTGGCCGCATCCACACCTCTGCCGCGACCGTTGCGGTTCTGCCGCAGGCGGAAGAGGTCGATGTCACGATCAACGAAACCGACCTGCGCATCGACACGCTGCGCTCCGGCGGCGCGGGCGGCCAGCATGTCAACAAAACCGAAAGCGCGGTGCGCATCACCCATATCCCCACCGGCATTGTGGTGATGATGCAGGAAGAGCGCTCCCAGCACCGCAACCGCCACAAGGCGATGCAATTGCTGCGCTCGCGCATCTATGATTTGCAGCGCTCGAAGCTCGCCGATGCCCGCGCCGCCGACCGCCGCGCCCAGGTGGGATCGGGCGACCGCTCCGAACGCATCCGCACCTATAATTTCCCGCAGGGGCGCGTGACCGATCACCGCATCGAGCTGACGCTGTATAAATTGCCGCAGATCATGGAAGGCGTCGCGCTCGATGAACTGATCGACGCGCTGATCACGGAGGATCAGGCGCGCAAGCTCGCCGCCGAGGACGGGGCGTGACCCGCACCAAACTGTTGCGCGCGATGCGCCAGCGCCTGCGCGAGGCCGGCATCGGCTCCTTCGCGCTCGATGCAAGGCTTCTGCTCCTGCACGCGCTCGCCATCGATGACATGGCGCTATTGCGCGATCCTGATCACACGGTGAGCGAAACGGAAGCGGCCCGCATGACTGCGCTCATCGACCGGCGCATCGCCCGTGAGCCCGTGGCGCGCATTCTCGGCCATCAGGAATTTTACGGCCTGCCCTTTGCGCTTTCTGACGATACGCTGATCCCGCGTCCGGAGACTGAAATGCTGGTCGATGCGGCGCTGGCCCGCCTGCCGCCAGACCAGCCCGCCCGCCTGCTCGATCTCGGCACCGGCACGGGCTGCATCCTGCTGGCGATCCTGCATCACCGCCCGCAGGCCACGGGCCTGGGCATCGATACATCCGAGGGCGCATTGCGCACCGCCGCCGTCAATGCCGCAGCCTTGGGACTGGCGGGGCGCGCGATCTTCCAGCCCGGCCACTGGGCCGACGGTCTCACGGGATCCTTCGATCTCATCGTTTCCAACCCGCCTTACATTGACAGCGCGGTGGTGCCGCGTCTGGCGCCGGAGGTTGCGGGGCATGACCCGTTGCTGGCGCTCGATGGCGGGGCTGACGGCCTCGACGCCTATCGCGCCATCCTCCCCGCGCTGCCGCACCTGCTCAAGCCCGGCGGCGCAGCCCTGCTCGAAATTGGCTTCGATCAGGCCATCCGCCTTGGCTCGCTGGCCGCCGCCGCTGGCCTGTCGCTGGCAGCAATCCGTCAGGACCTCGCCGGGCATGACCGCATGGCCGTGCTGCTGCCGGCTGGGGACAAAACCATGCCTGATCCGGCAAAAGCGCTTGGCGGGCCGGGCTGAACCCTGTAAGGAAGGGGCAGACAAAGCCCGTGCGGCGAGATTCGCCGGGCTGCACGCCTTCCGCCGCAAGTGTCCGGCCATTTCGACCGGACCGCAGCAAGGCCACATTTTAGTCTGGGAACAGAAACGCGCTGCCAACGATAGCGCTGCATCACGCTCACACCGCTTTTGATGGACTTGACCCCGGCGCGCCGGCCGCGACGGGGCGAGAAGTGAAGGCTGCCGCCCGGCAGAACCGGTCGGCGGCGTGATGGACGGATTTTGACATCAATGGTCATCGGCAAAGAGAGGTTCGATGCGGCCTAACCACAAGAACAACCGGATGCGCGGGCGTCATCGCAAGCAATCCAACCCGCTGACGCGCAGCTATGAGTCCAACGGACCGGACATCAAGGTCCGCGGCACGCCGCAGCATATCGTTGAGAAATATGCCCAGCTCGCGCGCGATGCGCAGGTCTCCGGCGACCCGGTT
>JBOFFO010000550.1:0-2538 GCA_051648665.1 Beijerinckiaceae bacterium
GCCGCAATGGCGTCGCTGTTCGGCGGCGCGCTGGTGGCGTGGATGTATGGCGGCGTCAGCCCGGAGGTGTTTCTCAACCGGCTGCAAAATGTCATCGGCATGAACACGTTTCTGGTCGGCCTGATCAAGGCGCCGTTCATGGCCATTATCATCGGCATCATCGCCTGCATTGAAGGGCTGGCGGTGCAGGGTTCGGCGGAGTCACTCGGCAAGCAGGTCACCTCATCGGTCGTGAAGGCGATTTTCATGGTCATCGTCATGGACGGGCTGTTCGCCATGTTCTTCGCCGCGATTAAATATTGAGGCCGCGATGATGGCGCATGGCGGCAACGGGGCAGGCAAGGACAAGGCGGATGTGATCATCCGCGTGCGCGATCTCGTCGTCGGCTTCGGCGAGAAAATCATTCTCGACCATCTCTCGCTTGATGTGATGCGCGGCGAGGTGCTCGGCTTTGTCGGTCCGTCGGGATCGGGCAAATCGGTGCTGACGCGGGCCATTCTCGGCCTTGTGCCGAAGCGGGCTGGCACGATCGAGGTGCTGGGCCGCGATCTGGATTCGCTGGAGCCGAAGGAACGGCGGGCGATGGAGCGGCGTTGGGGTGTTTTGTTCCAGCATGGCGCGCTGTTTTCGGCGCTGACCGTCAAACAGAACATTCAGGTGCCGATGCGGGAGTATCTCGACCTGTCGGAAGCGCTGATGGACGAGCTGGCCGAGCTGAAAATCGCGATGGTCGGCCTGAAGCCTGATGCCGCCGACAAATATCCATCGGAATTGTCCGGCGGCATGATCAAGCGGGCGGCGCTGGCGCGCGCGCTGGCGCTCGATCCTGACATCGTCTTCCTCGATGAGCCGACATCGGGCCTCGACCCGATTGGCGCGGGTGAATTCGACGAGCTGATCAGCACGCTGCAGAAAACGCTGGGGCTGACCGTGTTCATGGTCACCCATGATCTCGACAGCCTGCACACGGTTTGCGACCGCGTGGCGGCGCTGGGTGACAAGAAGGTGATCGCGGTCGGGCCGATGGAAACGATGCTGGCCTCTGACCACCCGTGGATTCAGTCCTATTTTCATGGCAAGCGGGGCAGGGCTGCATTCGCGAATCCCCCGCCGATTCAGGCGGGCGGCGCGCGCAGCGAGAGGCGGGACTAGTGGAGTCACGGGCCAATTACGCACTGATCGGGCTGTTCACGCTGGCGGTGGTCGCGGCGATGTTCGGTTTTGCGGTGTGGTTTGCCGGCGGGCGCGCCAATGGGCAGCGGCCGGAATATCGCATTGTATTCTCTGGTTCGGTGTCCGGCCTCGGGCGCGGCGCGAGCGTGCTGTTCAACGGCCTGCGGGTCGGCGAAGTGACGAGCATCAGCCTTTTGCCGGAAGATCCCAAACGCGTCGTTGCCATTGCGGAGGTTGATGCGAGCGTGCCGGTCCGCTCCGACACCCGTGCGCGGCTGGAATATCAGGGGCTGACCGGCGTCGCGGCTGTCGCGATGAGCGGCGGTGAGCCGGGTGCGCAGGCCTTGACCGCACCGCCGGGCCAGCGCCCGACGATTTTTGCCGACCGCTCGGATTTTCAGGACATCATGGAAACGGTGCAGCGCCTGTCGCGCCGCGTCGATGACGTCATCAATCGCGCCGACAAATTGTTCTCTGACAATGAGGAGTCGATCGGGCGGACGATCCGCAATGTCGAGACCTTTACGCAATCCCTCGCGAGCAATTCCGATGGCGTCAACCGCTTCCTGTCTTCCGTGGCGGCGGCGGGCGATCGCATAGCGGCGCTGTCGTCGAAGCTGGAAACGCTCTCGACCGATCTCAACGCCGTGATTGCGGCGGTGGAGCCGCAGCGTGTGTCGCGCATTGTTGGGAATATCGAGACCTTTACCGATGCGATTGGCGCGAACCGGGCGCAGATCGACAGTTTCCTGAAGGATGGCGCGGCGCTGACGAAGCGGCTGAGCGACGCGTCGGTGACGCTCGAACAGACATTGACGGACGCCTCGGCGCTGATGAAGGCGGTTGATGCGGCGGCGGTGAACCGCTCGATCCAGAATGTGGAGAAATTCGCTTCTTCGCTCGGCAAGGAATCGGACCGGGTGGACCAGATCGTGCGCGATGCGTCCGAACTGACGAAAAAGCTCAATGCCTCGGCGGACCGGGTTGATGGCGTGCTTGCCGCCATTCAGGAATTTTTCGGCAGCGGCGCGAATGGTCAGGCGGAGGGCGTGATCGTGCAGATTGGCGAGGCCGCAAAATCGATCCGCGTGCTGGCGGATAATCTCGACAAGCGCACGGCGGACATTACGACGGGCGTCAATAAATTGACGGGGCCGGGCCTGCGCAATCTCGACGCGCTGGTGAGCGACGGACGGCGCACGCTCAATGATGTGAGCCGCACGGTGCGCAGCCTGGAAAAAAATCCGTCGCAGGTTATTTTCGGCGGCCAGTCATCGCTGCCTGAATATCAGGGCAGACGGTAGGATTGTTCGATGCGGTGTGATGACTTGCGCGCTTTCATTTCCAGCAACGGCCCGAACCGC
>JBOFFO010000551.1:0-4733 GCA_051648665.1 Beijerinckiaceae bacterium
GTGCCGGTCCTCGACAAGCCGGCGGGTCGCTGGTGCCAGCATTGTCAGCCCGGACAGGGCTGCGGCATCCATGCGACCCGGCCCGACTTCTGCCGCCAGTTCTTCTGCCTGTGGATCACGCAGGGCTGGATCGGCCCGGAATGGAAGCCCAATCTCAGCAAGATGGTGCTGACCATTTCGCCGCTGAACGGCATGCTGACCGTGCAGGTCGATCCGCAGCAGCCGGCGGCGTGGCGCAGGGAGCCTTATTATTCGCAACTGAAGCGCTGGTCCGCCGCCGCGATGCAGCGCAAGGAAATCATCCTTGTCTTTCTCGGCAAGCACGCGACGGTGATTTTGCCGGACAGCGACGTGTCGCTGGGTGAGATCAACGCCGGCGACCGCATTGTGCCGGAAACGGAATTGACGCCGCTCGGCCCCCGTCCGGCGTTCAAAATCATCCGCGCCGCCTGATCCCGTTTATTCGGCACGGGAATTTCGTGGAATAAGCAGAAAATTAACCGCAAATGCGCGGGAACGAAAAAACCGGCGCTTAACCCATCTGTAACTGCAACACCCGTATTCTGACCCTTGTGTCGGCGCGGTCACACCCGCGTTCGCATGCGTAACCTGAATGGCGTGGCGTAGCAGAGTGGGTCTGAGTATGCGTTTTGGTTGTGTGCGTTTCGTGCGTAAAGTCGCGGCTGTATCTGCGTTCACCGGCCTCGCTGCGGCAATTCTCGTCGCTACGGCTGATCCGGCTGAAGCGGCCCGGCGCAAGCGCTATCGCGCGGTGTATGCGCCGCCCGGCGCGTCGATGGTGGTCGATGCCAAGACGGGCCGTGTGCTGCATGCGCAAAATGCCGATGCGCAGCGCCACCCCGCCTCCGTCACCAAGGTCATGACGTTGTATCTGCTGTTCGAGCAGATCGAGCGCGGCCGCTTCACGCTCGATTCCCCGCTGCGCATTTCCGCCAATGCCGCATCGCAGGCGCCGTCAAAGCTCGGCCTGGCCGCCGGCGAAACCATTCGCGCTGAAGATGCAATCAAGGCGCTCGTCACCAAATCGGCCAACGACATCGCCGTGGCCGTGGCTGAAAATGTCGGCGGTTCGGAAGAAGGTTTTGCCGAGATGATGACGCGCAAGGCGCGCGCACTGGGCATGAGCCGCACCACCTTCGTCAACGCATCCGGTTTGCCGGACCGCGAGCAGGTCACCACCGCGCGCGATCTGATTACGCTGGGCCGCGCCATTCAGGACCGCTTCCCGAAATTCTATCACTATTTCGGCACGCGCAGCTTCCAGTATGACGGCTACGCCTACCGCAACCACAACAAGCTGCTGGGCCGCGTCGAAGGCGTCGATGGCATCAAGACCGGCTACACCCGCATGTCCGGCTTCAACCTGCTGACCTCCGCCAAGGCGGACGGCAAGCACATCGTCGCTGTTGTGCTCGGTGGCCGCTCCGGCCGTTCGCGCGATGCGCAGATGGCGAGCCTCGTCGATAATTATCTCGACCGCGCCTATGCCGGCGCGCGCATTGCCCCGGTTGTCGCCGAAGCCAATCGCGGCTTTGAGGAGGCGCCGCGCGCCCCTTCCACCCGCATGGCCTTCCTCGAAGCGCCGGCCCGTCCGACGAAGATCGAGGCGAGTGACGATGACGAGTCCGAGATTGGCCGCCCGGTGACCACCGCCTCCATCGCCCCGCTGCCGCCGCGCAGCGTGCCGCAGGCTGTCGCTGCGCCCAAGCCTGTTGTTGCCGCCGCCGTGCGCCCGGTTGTCGCCTCCGCCACGGGCGCTGCCACCGCAACGCCGGCAACCCCCAAAGCTGTCCGCGTCGCCGCAGCCGCGCCGCTGCCGCCGGTCCGCCCGGTGGATGCGCCCCGCCCGCCGGCGGACATCAAGACCGTCAAGCCGCAAGCGGTTGCCGCCGCTGCGCCTGTTGCCAAGGCGCCCGTGAAGGAAGCGGCGAAAGAGCCGGTCAAGGACACGATCAAGCCCGTCGCATCCGGCGCCAATGGCTGGGTGATCCAGCTCGGCGCGACGGACGACGAATCCAAGGCCAAGGCCATGCTGGCCCGCGCCAAGGAGAAATCCCGCTCGACCCTCGCCAAGGCTTCGCCCTTTACCGAGAAGGTCAACAAGGGCGGCGCGACCCTGTTCCGCGCCCGCTTCGCCGGGTTCGACGCCGACGCCGCCCAAGCCGCCTGCCGCACCCTGAAGCGGGACGGCTTCTCCTGCTTCGCCTCGCGCGGTTGAGGGGAGTGGACAGCATGACCCTCGACACCCTGCTCGATCCACCCGCCGGCACTTCCCTGCTTCGCCCCGCCGCCAGCCGGATGGCCGCCTTGGCCGCAGCCGTGCCAGCGCCATCCGCCGCAACAGAAAAACGCCGCAAGCGCGCCCGCGCCAGCGAATTGCTGAAAACCCTGCTGGGCATTCACAACCGCCAGAAGGCCGAGATGACCGAGCGCGTCGCCATCCGCATGTCCGTCTTCACGCCCGGCGGCGGCCCGGCGGTCAGCCTGTGGGTCAATGGCAAGGACAGTTTGCGCTAAAATCGCCGCCGGCATTGACGCCGCCGCCGCACCGGAGCCTGATAACCTGTAGCCAGCACAAGGCGCAGGCCATGGCGGACAACAAAACCAAACCGACCAGCGAAAGCGTCGAGACGTTCATCGCCGGGCTTGAATCCGCGCAGCGTCGCGCCGAGTCATCCGCGCTGATCGCGATGATGCAGCGCATCACAGACGAACGGCCCCGCCTGTGGGGACCATCCATCATCGGCTTTGGCCGCTATCATTATCGCTATGACAGCGGGCGTGAGGGCGACGCGCCGCTCGTCGCCTTCTCGCCGCGCAAGCCCGCCCTCGTCATCTATATTATGACCGGCTTTGCCGAAGCCGATGCGCTGCTGGCGAAACTCGGCCCGCACAGCACGGGCAAGAGCTGCCTTTACATCAAAGCGCTTGATCGCGTGGACCTGAGTGTTCTCGAAAAACTGGTCACGCAATCCTATCGGGCAATGAAAGACAAATATCACGCCTGAGAGCGTGAAAAATCGCGAAAGATGACTGCCGCGCGACAGAAATTATTCAAGCGCACGCCTCAATGCAGTGTCCGCTCAGCAACCGCGCGCGGTGAATCCTTGAGCGCCATCGCCAGCATTTCAAAGGCTTCATCAAGCGTCATCCACGCTTCAAATTCCTCTCGTGCGTCAGACGTGGTGTCGAGCGCGACGAGGTAGCGGTCCAGCGCCGCCGAAGCGCGGCCATAGGCCAGAGCCACGTCGCAATGGGTGAAGGCCACCGCCTCATCAGGATCGGCGTAGCCGCGCGCATCCAGCCGGCTGACCTGAAAGGCGCCATCACGCGCGCGCTCAATACGGAATTGGGTCTGCGAACCCTGATAGGTCTCGATGATCACGGCGCTCTCCCCGGTCCTTGCCCGTCCGGCCGCGCGCCCGATCGCCATCACGGGACAACGCGACGCAACACGGAACAGCCTGATAACGCCGAATGTTGCGGAAGGGTTCCCAGCCCGCCGTGCGCCGGCGCACGCAGTCAACGCAGGCGAGCTTTAAAGCAGGCCCAGCCCCGCCAGTTCGCGCCGGAGATCCTCCGGCATTTCGGCCACCGCCGCCATGCCCTTGCCGAGGTCGCGCGGCGCGTCCTTCTCTTCGAGGTAACGCCAGCCCTGAAACGGCCGGCACGGGCGCGGCTCCACCGGGATCACCACCGGCTCCAGCACCAGATGGCAGCGGCCGATCCCGGCATCATCGGTGAAGGGCCGCACTTCCTGCAGCCGCTGGCGCGCCGACACTTGCCCCTTGATCACCCAGTAGAGCGAGCCATCGGGCTGGGCGAGATCGATGCGGCGCGGCACCATGCGCGTGGTGTGGAACTGCTCCGGCTTCAGCTTGCGCCGCTTCATGTCCGCGAGCTTGAACGCGATCCATTCTTCGAGGTCAGCAATGGAATCCGCGCCGACGCAGAGCTTGAGCATGTGGAGAGGCATGGACCTGTTATAGCGCAGCGCGCCGACCTGCCGATGTGGTTGTCCACAGAAAATCCGCCAGTTGACGGCTGCGGAGCGGCCCCTACGATCGGTGATCGAAACGCGAGTCTACCCATGTTTTCAAAACCGGTTATCGCCGCACCTTTGGTGCTGGCCGCGCAAATTGTGGCCGCGCAAGCCGCCGCCGCCCAATGCGTCGTCTATCAGCACCGGGATTATCAGGGCGCGCGCTGGTCATTGCGAAGCGGCAGCATGCTCGCCGGCATCGGCAATCCGGGCCACAGGCAGGCCCCCAACTGTACCGGCCCGCAATGCCCGACCGTCCATTGGCAGCCTGCATGGAATGATCAGATCTCATCCTTTCAGGTGTCGCCCCGTTGCCGGATCACGCTCTACCAGCATGTCGATGGGCGCACCTATCCGCCGCGCGGTTACGGCATGGAATGGACCAGCAATACCAGCACGCCCTGGGTCGGGAACCAATGGAACGACCAGGCCTCGCTCGTCACCTGCTCCTGCCGCTGACCGTGCCCGCCGCCCAGCGATGGGCGCGCGTTTGCCGCGCGCTTACGGCGATTGCAGCGCCAGCCAGTCACACAGGCCGACGCGGCGGCGCAGCCGGTCCTTCACCACGGGAAAATCGCCGACATCGCCGCGCTTGAACGCCACGCCGCAGGATGCGCCATCCATCGCCGTTTCGATCACCATGCGCGATGGCACTTTGCCTTTTTCCACT
>JBOFFO010000552.1:0-2255 GCA_051648665.1 Beijerinckiaceae bacterium
ATCTCGACGTCGATCACTCCAAGATGACGGCGAAATTCACCCGTGTGCCGGGCCTGTCGGAAGTGCCGTATCCGACGCAGATGGAACCGAACCTGGTGGTCGAGTTCTATTCGCGCTAATTCTTGTTCCCGAGGGAATGCGAGAAAGCCCCGGTTTGCCGGGGCTTTTTTGTTGCGTGGGAGTTAGGCCGTGCGGCGGTTGAACAGCGCTGCGGCGGGGATGGCGAGCGCGATCAGCAGTACGACCAGCGCCGGGCGCGGATGTTGCGACCAGTCGAAATTCGCGGCGAAAATCCGGTCCGCCGGCAGGCGCGTGGCGAAGCGGTACCAGAGATATTCGATTGTTGCCGCGCCGAGCGCGGCGGCGGGCGCGAGCGCGAGATAGAAGGGCAGGCGCAGGCCGTTCCATTTTCGCAGCAGCCGCACGCCCATCAGCGCCAGAAAAACGCCGGCCATCACCACGCCCTCGCTGGCGTTGATCTTCGCCTGCAAAAAGGCGTGGAAGATCGCCAGCGCGGTGAGCGGATAGATCAGGCTGTGCAGCTTCTGCCAGCGCAGGCTGCCGAGGCGGCGGATCATGGCGTCGGTCGATGTCAGCCCCAGCGCAATCATCGCGGCAAGGCTCGCAAAACCGATCGTGAGGTAGAAGCGGCTTGCGATCTCGGTGATGATGCGGATGACATTGCCATTCTGGTCGAGCGCATACAGCGCGAAATGGAGCAGGGCATAGGTAAGCGCTGCGAGTCCAAGCATGCGCCGCAGTTGCATCGGCTTGGCCCATCCTGACACCAGCCGCAGTGGCGTGAACGCCAACGTCACCAGAAGCAGCCGCAGGCTCCATAAACCGAATTCGTGGATCGCGCCCTCCAGCGGCTTGGCGCCGTAGGCATCGGTCATGACCTGCGCTGCGACCCACAAGGCAGGCAGCCACAATAGCGCGAAAGTCGTGGCCTTGAGGGGCGACACGGCTCCGCGGCGATCGCGCCAGGGCTGGAGACGGGTCAAGGTGGGCAGAGTGCTCATGAGGCAGGGCTACGGACCCTGCCTGAGCGGTGCAAGTCACGTTCGCCCGCAGCGGCTCACATTTCTGCCAGTCCTATGAGCGACATCAGGCACAACGGCCACCAGCGCGCTTCCAGCCTGCCATGCCGGGCCGGTAATGCCGGACATTGTCAAATCCGCTTTGCTGAAGCTCGCGCAATGCCGCGCCTGACCGGGCACCGGAGAGGCAGATCAGCGCCACGGGCCGGTCACGCGGTATCTGCGCCTTGTCGAAACGTGACAGCGGTAAATTTATCGCCCCGGGGATGTGGCCCTGCTTGAACTCGCCGGGTTCGCGCACATCGATAATGCAGGTAGTGCTGTCGGCGCTCGCAGCGGCCAGTTCATCATGGCTGATATCGTGATTGGCCATCACGCCGCGTTTGAAGATGGAAAACATAAATGCCTGCTGCTGCTGTAGTATATTTCACATTCATAATCTAATATATGTAAGGGTACTGCTTATCAAGGGGTGATCCGCCCTCTAAGGCCCGTCATCCGCACGGAAAGCCCGCTCCAGATCGACCATCGGGCCGAAAAATTCATGAGCGATACGCTCCGACGGCACGCCGCTGGCGCGCAACAGGCCATAAACCCGCTGCATGAATGGCGTCGGCCCGCAGAGGTAAACCTCAAAGGGGGCGGTTGGCAGAAGCGAATTGAGCGTGGCAGCGTCAAGCCCCGCGCCTTCGCTGGTAAAACAGCTTTGCAGACGCATGTGCGGCTTGCCCTGCGCCAGCGCCATCACATCAGCGTGCATCATGTAATCGTCAGCGGATTCGCATTCATGGATAAAGGTTGTTGGCTGATCGCGCCGGGCAAGCATGGCGAGCATGGACACCAGCGGCGTGATGCCGATGCCGGCGCTGATCAGCAGGGCCGGATCGGCGCTTTCTTTCAGCACGAAATTGCCGCGCGGCCCCAGCGCGTGCAGCACATCGCCAACCTGAACATGATCATGGAAAAAGCCTGAGCCTTGTCCGCCTTGGGAGCTGGCGGAGGGGTTTTCGCGTTTGACGCAGATGCGGTAGCGCCCGGTTTCATGCGGCGCGGAGGCGAGGCTGTAATTGCGCAGCATCTTGCCGCGCGCATCGGCAGAAGGCAGCCGGAAACTCAGGAACTGTCCGGCCTGAAAGGGCTGCCACCCTTCCGGCTCTACCGGTTCAAGCCAATAGGACGTGACGCGCGCCGTTTCGCGCCGGCGTTCAATCACGC
>JBOFFO010000553.1:0-1527 GCA_051648665.1 Beijerinckiaceae bacterium
GGATGGCCTATATTTTCCTGCTGCCCAACCTGCTGGTGTTCGGCCTGTTCTCGTTCTGGCCGATGATTCTGAATTTTTATATTGCTTTTACGGGCGGGCAATCCGTCATCCTTGGCGAAAGGCCTTTCGTCGGTCTCGATAATTTTCGCGAGATCCTGAACTGCCCAAGTTATCTTGATCCGCGCACCTGTCCTGTTGCCGGGTTTTCGTTTTGGACCGGCCTGTGGAATACGCTGTTTTTCGCGGCTGTGCAGGTGCCGATCATGATTGTGGTGGCGCTGGTCACGGCTCTCATTCTCAACCGCAATATCCGCGGGCGCGGGTTCTGGCGGGCTATTTATTTTTACCCGGTGATGCTTTCGCCTGTCGTTGTTGCGGTGATCTGGGACTGGGTGCTGAAGCGGCGGGGCATTCTCAATGAATTGATCGGCAATTCTGTCGATGGCTGGAACGGGTTTGTTTCATCGGGCGCATTTATGCTTGTGGCGCTGCTCGTGGGCGCCCTGTTCGCATGGCGCGGCGCTGCTGCATGGCGGCGGCGGGACCATGCGGGCGCCAGCGTGTTTGCAGTGCTGGGCCTGTTGCTGCTCTTTGCAGCGATGCGTCCGGCAGCGGTGACGCTTGCTGATTATCGCCCGATCAACTGGCTGGTCGATGGCCGCTCCGGCTGGCCGATGTTCTGGGTGATTTTCGTTTACACCTGGGGCCATCTCGGCTTCTACATGCTGATTTTACTCGCTGGTCTGCAAGCCATTCCGCGCGACCTCTATGAGGCAGCGGAAATGGATGGCACATCCCGCTGGCGCGCGTTCTGGCGCATCACGCTGCCGCTGCTGATGCCGACGATGATTGTCGTGCTCGTGCTGGCCTTGATCCGCGCCTTTCAGGTGTTCGACGAGGTCTATGTGCTGACCGGCGGCGGGCCAGGACAGGCGACGAAAATGATTATCCAACATATTTATGAGTCCGCCTTCATCGGCGATGCGAAACGCTATGGCATTGCGGCGGCTTCATCCGTGCTGGTGGCGCTGCTGCTGCTGATCCTGACGCTGGCGCAATTGGCAGCGACGCGCAAAAGGGCGGGAGGCTGAGCATGATCGCAGCTGCCGAAGTGGGACGTTTTCTCACACGCCGCCGCGGCCGCGAGCGGCTTCACTGGAGCGACTGGCTGGCTTATGCCTATCTCGCGCTCGGCGTTCTGATGGTATTGCTGCCGGTGTTCTGGATGTTCATGTCGAGCATCAAATCGCCGCGCGCGCTCGTTGAAAATGATCCGCGCCTGCTGCCCTATGAGCAGGTGACCGTGCCGGGTGCGGATGGCCGCACGCTCAGCGTTTTTTCCCTGCAGAAAGATGATGGCAGTGCGGTCGATGTCGCTTTTGTTGCGCCGCGCGGGCGCAATGCGCTGGTGCATGATCTTGGCAAGCCGGGTGAGACCTATGAAGCGCCGCGCGACCGGTTGAAACGCAAGGATGTGGTGAATCCGCGCTGGGAGAATTATTCGGAGCCGGTTGTCGGTTCGGCCCA
>JBOFFO010000554.1:0-3684 GCA_051648665.1 Beijerinckiaceae bacterium
CGTTCTGCGCCGTGCGGCCCGGTCCCTTGTCGATGGCATAGACATCATCGCGGAAATGCACAACGCCATCGGCGGTCGCGTAACCGGTCAGATAAATCCATGCCACGGGCACGGCCTGATTGAGCCGGATATTGCGCCGCTCTTCATCATCCATCGCCGCATCGACACGGTCGCGCGTCCAGCCCTGTGGTTGCAGCAGCCATGTCACGAAATCACGCACGCCTTCGACGCGCACGCAGCCCGAGGAATGAAATCGGTCGTCGCGCGCGAACAGGCTTTTGGACGGCGTGTCATGCATATAAACCGCGTGGCTGTTGGGCATGTCCACACGCACTTGCCCCAGCGCATTGCCCGCGCCGGAGTCCTGCCGCAGCGTGTAATTCGGAATCGCGCCCGATGACCAGTTGACCGAGCGCGGGTCGACCGCATTGCCGCCGCCGTCGAGCAATTTTATCCGGGCGCGCGCGAGATAGCCCGGGTCTTTCTGCATTTTCGGAATGATGTCTTTTTTCAACACCGTCGGCGGCACGGTCCATGTCGGATTGAAATTCACCGTGGTGATGCGTGTCTCGACTTCGGGAGAAGCGCGCTCCTTTTTTCCCACCACGGCGGTGTAGCGGCGCACGACGCGGCCATTTTCAATGGTCTCGGCGACGGCGGCGGGAATATTCACCACCACATAGCGCTCGCCGAATGGAAATTGCGACAGCGCGAGGCGGCGCGCCGAAGCGGCGAGCTGGCGGAAACGCGTCTGCGCGGAAACATTCATCGCCGTCAGCGTTGCGCCGGCGACAATGCCCGTCGCCTTCAACCCGTGCCGCACCTGAAAATGCTTCACGGCCTCGACAGTGGCCGCATCATAAACGCCGGTTTCCGGCCCGTTCATGTCGCCGCTGATCGCGAGGCGGATTTGCAGCTGCCGCACCGCCGGGCTTTTCGCGCCGGGGCTGAGCGCGGCGGGCACTGTCGGCCAGCCCCCGGTTTCAACGATGCGCAGATAGCGCTCGTAAGCCTTGCCGGTCTGCTCGAACGTCGCGGGCGAAAAGCTGGGGCGCGGGTCGGATGCGTTCACCACCGTTTCGCGCACCGGCGTGGGCCGCGCCGCGGGTTTTGGTTTCGGCGCAGGCGCAAGAACGGGAGGCGCGGACGCCGCAGGCGCATCGGGGAGGGAGGGGGCGAGCACGGGCGGGGCAGGCGTGGTGGGCGCAGGTTGCACCGCGCCACCCATCGGTGCCGGCGACAACAGGCTCTGCGCGACCGCAGGCGCGGCGAGCCACAGCGCCGCAATGGCGACGGGCGCAAGCCGGGCGAATGAGGAAAAATTCATGACGGCCCTTCCGTTGGCCGCCTTTTTACCGTGAATTGTGGCCAAGGCGAGTCACAACAGCGCAAGCCGCGCTGATATGGCCGTCCTGCAACGGCTGGAGCTTGGAGCGAAAAAGCGGATTCCGATTTTTCGCAAAAGCCATGCTCTGATCCCTTGGAATCGATCACGTTCCCGCATTTTCATTGAATCAATCAAAATGAGGCGTGATCTAGCCCTTCACAATGACCAGATGAACGCGGCGCGGGCCATGCGCGCCGAGCAGGATGGTCTGCTCGATATCGCCGGAGCGGGACGGGCCGGTGATGAAATTCACGACGCGCGGCATTTCGCCCTTGCCATAGGCGAAGCGCAGCTTGGCCATTACCTCTTCCATGTCGCCTGCGATGTCTTTTGCCGTCACCACCACGATATGATGATCGGGCAGGAAATTCAGCGTCGTCGGGTTTTCCGGGCCAGAGGTCATCACGGCCGTGCCGGTCTCGGCAATGCCGGCGAAGGCGTGGCTGACAGCGGCGAGATCGTTGCCATCGGAGGCGCCACTTTTCACATCCAGCGACGTTTCCTGCCACGGCATCATGGTCAGGCGGAGATCGGCGCCGATGCGGATGGCGGCGGGCAGATTGTTGTCGCGCAGATAGGCGGCGACGGCGGCCGGCACATCCGCATTTGAGTCAACTTCGACCGTTGTCGCGGCGATGCGCTCCGCCTGTTCGCGGAACAGGGTGATGCGTGCTGGCCCGCTGACCTGTCCGCGCTGCGGAATGAGGCCCTTGGGCGCGCGCTCCAGCCGCTGTTCAACCGCAGCGCGCCGGGGCGCTTCTGTCCCATTGACGCCGAGCGAGCGGCGGATGGTGGAGAGAATTTCATCGCGGGCGCTGCTCATACGCGGCCTCCCCGCTCTTTCTTCCACCGCGCCTGAAACGTGCCGCCCTGCGGTGCGGGAAAATCGCGATATTTCGTCCAGCCCGAGCCGAAGGGCAGCCAGCCCACCGATCCCTTTGAACGGGCAACCAGCGCCAGCGACACCATCGCCGCGCGCGTCGCCAATTTATAGAGCGCCGGCCGCTTCGCGAAAAAGGCCCACGCCCTGATGCCGCCGCGCACGGTGGCGGGCGAGAGGTGCCGCTCGAATTCCCGCTCGCGCCAGTGCCGCATCATTTTCGGCAACGGAATTTTCATCGGGCAGACGCTTTCGCAACGGCCGCAGAAGGTCGAGGCGTTCGGCAACTGCCCGCCCTGATCGACGCCGATCAGCGACGGCGTCAGCACCGCGCCCATCGGGCCGGGATAGACCCAGCCATAGGCGTGCCCGCCGACTGCGTGATAGACCGGGCAATGGTTCATGCACGCGCCGCAACGAATGCAGCGCAGCATGTCCTGAAAATCCGTGCCGAGCATCGCCGAGCGGCCATTGTCGAGAATGACGACATGATATTCGCCCGGCCCATCCACATCCGCCGCGCGGCGCGGGCCGGTGGAGAGCGTGGTATAAACGCTCATGTCCTGACCTGTGGCAGAGCGCGCCAGCACGCGCAGGATTTGCGATACATCCTCCAGCGTCGGCACCAGTTTCTCAATCGAGGCGATGACGATATGCGCCTTTGGCAAAGTCTGCGTCAGGTCGCCATTGCCTTCATTGGTGACGATGATCGAGGTGCCGGTTTCGGCGACGAGGAAATTCGCCCCCGTGATGCCGACATCGGCCTCGAAATATTTCTGCCGCAACACTTGCCGCGCTTCCGTCAGCAGCGATGTCGGCTCCGACAGGTCGCGCTGCGGTTCAAGATGCTTGTGCACGCGGCGGAAATCCGCCTCGACCTGATTGGCGTTGACATGCACGGCAGGCGCAATGATGTGCGACGGCGTTTCGCCCCGGAGCTGGATGATATATTCGCCGAGATCGGTCTCGACAGCGGCCATACCCGCAGCCTCCAGCGCCTGGTTCAAGCCCATCTCTTCCGAGATCATGGACTTGCCCTTGGTCACGGTCTTTGCGCCGAACTTTTTGCATAGATCGAGCACGATCTTGCAGCCCTCGTCGGCGGTGTGGGCGAAATGCACATGCCCGCCTGCGTCCGTCACCGCCTTCTCGTATTTTTCGAGATAGAGGTCGAGATGGGCGAGCGTGTGATTCTTGATGTCACGGGCGCTGTCGCGAAATTTCTCGAATTCCGGCAGCCGCGCCGCTGCTTCGGCCCGCCGGTCGATGAAGCCGCCGCGCATTTTATTCAGCGCGCGCTGGAGATTGTCGTCATGCAGCGCGCGGGTGGCGTTCTGCTTGAACTGCGGCGTGGTGGCGTGATGGGTCATCCGCGTGCCCCCTCACGTTTGGCAGGCGCGGCAATCGGCGGCTCATC
>JBOFFO010000555.1:0-3720 GCA_051648665.1 Beijerinckiaceae bacterium
GGCAATCCGTACCGGAATTTTTTGCGGCGCCCATTGCATGGAAAGTCGCCATCGATCTCGCGGGCCTCGCCATCGCCGGCGGTGTGTTCATCGTGCCCTCTTTTGCCGCAGCGCAAAGCTGGGCGCCGGTGGAAGCGCGCGCCCGCGTTGTCGGAGCGATCAACGCGCTCAATGCGGCCTTCATGGCCGGGGGCGCGCTCGCCTTTAGTTTGATTCAGAGCTTTGGCCTGACCGTACCGCAGCTATTTATGCTGATTGCCTTGATCTGCTTCGCATCAGCGGTCTGGATATTCCGCATCTTGCCGACCAATCCGCTGCGCGATCTTTTGTCGATTATTTTCCGCACCTTCTACCGTGTCGAAGTGACCGGCATGGAGAATTTCGAGAAGGCCGGGCCGAACCCCGTCATCGCCATCAATCATGTCAGCTTTCTCGATGGCCCGCTGGTCATGTCGATGCTGGAGAACGATCCGGTGTTCGCCATCGATCATGCCACCGCGCAGAAATGGTGGGTCAGGCCGTTCCTGAAACTGACGCGCGCTATGCCGCTCGATCCGACAAAGCCGCTGGCGACGCGCACGCTCATCAATGCCGTGCGCGAGGGCAACCCGCTGATTATTTTTCCCGAAGGACGCATCACCGTCACCGGCTCGCTGATGAAAATCTATGACGGCGCAGGACTGATTGCCGATAAATCCGGCGCGATGGTCGTGCCTGTGCGCATTGAGGGGCTGGAGAAAACCCTGTTTTCCCGCCTGACCCGCGATCAGGTCACGAAAGCCTGGTTTCCCAAAGTAAAAATGACCATTCTGGAACCGGTGGCGCTGACGCTTGACGACGCGCTGAAAGGCAGGGCGCGGCGGCAGGCCGCCGGTGCGGCCCTATACCAGATCATGTCAGACCTGATGTTCCGCACGGAAAACATTGACCGCACTGTGTTTAAAGCTGTGGTGCAGAGCGCGCGCGAGCATGGCAAGAAACGGCTGGCGGTTGAGGATCCGGTCACCGGTGCGCTCAGCTTCAAGCGGCTGCTGATTGGCGCGCGTATCATCGGTGAAAAACTGTCACCGCTGGCGAAGCCGGGAGATGCGCTGGGCGTGATGCTGCCCAACGCCAATGGCGCGGCTGTGACGATTCTCGGCCTGATGTCGGCGGGCCGCGTCCCGGCCATAATCAATTTCTCGGCCGGACCCGCCAATATCCTCGCCGCCTGCAAGGCTGCAGACATCAGGGTCATCGTGACCGCGCGCGGATTTATCGAAAAGGCGCGGCTGGAAACACTGGTCGAGGCGCTCACCCCCCACGTGACATTGATTTATCTGGAGGATGTGCGCAGCACGGTCACCACAGGCGAAAAGCTGCGCGCGCTGCTCAACCATGACAAACCGCTCTATCCGGCCAATCCGGATGACCGCGCCGCGATTCTCTTCACCTCCGGTTCGGAAGGCACACCGAAAGGCGTTGTTCTGTCGCATAAGAATATGCTCGCCAATGTGGCGCAGGCTGCGGCGCGCATTGATTTCAACCGCGAGGACCGCGTTTTCAACGTGCTGCCGGTGTTCCATTCTTTCGGGCTGACCGTGGGTCTGATTTTACCGCTGGCATCCGGCGTGCCGGTCTATCTCTACCCCTCGCCGTTGCATTATCGCATCGTGCCGGAGCTGATTTATGGCTGGAACGCCACGATTATGTTCGGCACTGATACATTTCTCAACGGCTATGCCCGCACCGCGCATCCCTACGATCTGCGCTCCGTGCGCTATGTGCTGGCCGGCGCCGAGCCGGTGAAGGATTCAACCCGCCGCGTGTATATGGAAAAATTCGGCGTGCGGATTCTGGAAGGCTATGGCGTGACGGAAACGGCGCCGATCCTCGCCATCAACACGCCGATGTTCAACAAATTCGGCAGTGTCGGCCGCATCATGCCGGGCATGCAGGCGCGGCTGGAAAAAATTCCCGGCATCGACGAAGGCGGCCGCCTCTACGTCAAAGGCCCGAATGTCATGCTTGGCTATTTGCGCGCAGAAAAACCCGGCGTGCTCGAACCTGTCGATGATGGCTGGCACGATACGGGCGACATCGTCACCATCGATACGCAGGGTTACATCACCATCCGGGGCCGCGCCAAGCGGTTTGCCAAAATCGGCGGTGAGATGGTTTCCCTTGCCGCCGTGGAACAACTTGCATCAGAATGCTGGCCGGGTCACCTCTCGGCAGCCGCCACGCTGCCGGATGCGCGCAAGGGCGAACGGTTGATTCTCGTCACCGACAAGGCCGATGCAACGCGCACTGACTTTCATGCCTTCGCCCGCGCGCGCGGCGTAAGCGAACTCATGCTGCCGGCTGAGGTGCGCTATGTCGAGCGTATGCCTGTGCTCGGCTCCGGCAAACTGGATTTCGTCGGCGTGACCAAATTGGTCCAAGCCACGCCGCATCCTGCTGCCGCCGAAGTATAAAAAAATGCCGCCTCGAAAGGCGGCATGGGAAGGTGGCAGGGAGGGTCGAAACAATAACGAGGGAAATGCGCCAGGGCGCAGGATAGGGCATGAGCAGGATAAGGAATTACTTGGACTGCTCGCCTTTGGCGGTGTCCTTGTCCTTCTGCGTCACGCCTTCGGTGCAATCCTGCGGATTTTTCTGGCAGTCGCGGATCATCGTCGGCGCGGCGGAATTGCGATGGCCCTCGGCGGAGGGAAGAATGGCGGACTCATCCTTCTGCACCTCCGCTTTTGACGGCGTGGCCGGGCCGATGCCGCTATTGCTTTGCGATGAGGATGCCGGCGGCGCGACGGTTGATGTCTGGGCCTGCACCGGCTGCACCAGCAACGTCAAGCCGAACAGGACAGCCAATCCGGAACAAAAACGGGGTGCGATGGTCATGGGGTGAACCTGCAAGGCGATGTGAACAATTCTGTATGCACAACGCCGCGCAGCTCATCCGGTTCCGCCGCTAGCCAAATAGCTTGAGCATGCGCGCCGTATCGATCAGAGCCAGTGCGCAAATCAGGCAGCCCACGGCAATCATCAGCACGTGCGGTTTCACATGCTTGGCAATGATGCTGCCGAAGGGCGCAGCGATGATGCCGCCGGCGACAAGCGCCAGCAGCAACTCGATATGCACAATGCCGAGATGAGTGAAAAACGTCGCCGTTGTCGCCAGCGTCACGAAAAATTCCGATAGCGCAACCGTGCCGAGCACCATGCGCGGCGCCTGTCCGGACCCCAGCAGCGTCGAGGTGACAATCGGGCCCCACCCTCCGCCGCCAATCGCATCAAGAAAGCCGCCCACCAGCCCCAGCGGCGCAACAAAGACGGGCCGCGCTTCTACCGGCGGAATCGTGCGCCATAGCCGGAACAGGATCAGCCCGCCCATGAGGAAGAGGTATGCGATGACGAAGGGCCGGATGGCCTTGCCATCGATGTTCGAGAGCACATAGGCCCCGACCATGCCACCCACCGCGCCGCTCATGCCAAGCACCAGAAGCAGCCGGCGGTCCACATTGCCCATGCGCAGATGCGCGGTTCCGGCCGCAGCCGTGGTGAACACTTCAGCAGTGTGAACAGCGGCGCTGGCCTGCGCCAAGGGAATGCTCATCGCCAGCATCGCCGACGTGCTGATCAGGCCGAAGGCCATTCCCAACGCGCCATCGACCATCTGGGCGACAAAACCGACCAGAACGAGAGGTAACCAGTCCGCCATGGGAGGGAGAGTCGCCGCTC
>JBOFFO010000556.1:0-2503 GCA_051648665.1 Beijerinckiaceae bacterium
CCTGCGCCGCGCCGGTTTCGACATTGCGCCGCTGCTGCTGGCCACCGTGTTGGGCGACCGCATCGAAGTCAGCTTCCGCCGCGCGCTGACCATTTCCGATGGCGACCCATCCATTTTCCTGAAAGGCGGTGGCGCGCAAACCGCTGTCGCGCTGCTGGTGGCGGTGATCATCGGCGTCGTCTTTCTGAAACTGAAACAGCGCCGGTCCGCTGCGCCAGCAGTCTCATAGCCACAGATCGATTTATTCTTCGGGCCACACCATTCGGTCCACGAGATCATCGGCAATCAGACCCCGCCCCAACCGCGTCGCCGTATCGCCGTGGATCCAGACCGCTGCGCACGCCGCCTCGAACGCCGGCATGCCCTGCGCCAGTAATCCGCAAATCATGCCCGCCAGCACATCGCCTGCCCCGGCTGTCGCCAGCCAGGGCGGCGCATTGGCGTTAATGGCGGCGCGGCCATCGGGCGCGGCAATGACCGTGTCCGCGCCCTTGAGAACAACAAAGGCTTGCGTTGCCTGCGCTGCGTCTTTCGCCCGATCCAGTTTTGACTCTGACATCAACAGCCTGCGCACATTTTTCGGACTCATCGCATCAACAACCGGATTCACTCGCGCAGAATTTTCGTCCAGCCCGTTGAAAAGCCGCGAAAACTCGCCGTCATGCGGGGTGAGGATGACCGGTTTTCGCAGCCCTGCCCGTGCCAGCATGCCGGTCCGCCGGGCCATCACCGTGAGCGCATCGGCATCCAGCACGCACGCGCAATCCGCACGCAGGGCCGCGCTGACCTTGCTGCGCGCCCGCGCATCGACGCCCAGCGCCGGCCCGATGACCACGGCATTATGCCGCCGGTATGCGAGCAGAGTTTCCACGGGAGAGGAGCGGACCATGAGCGCATCCGGCCCGCGCGAGGTGTGCGCGACAAGCGCGTCCGGATCAACACCCAGCGTCACCAGGCCTGCGCCGATCCGCAACGCGGCGCGCGCACTCAGGCGCGGTGCGCCTACGCCTTCAAGCCCGCCGCCGATAACCAACGCATGCCCGCGATGATATTTGTGGCCGTCATTTCGCAGCGAAGGCAGCAAGCCGCGCCACACGTCAGGCCCGTTAACGTGCGCGACAATCCCGGTCTGCGCCAGAACAGCCGCATCAATGCCAATGTCGGCGCACACAACCGGGCCACACAGCGCCCGCCCCGGCATCAGCATATGGCCCGGTTTGCGCCGGAAGAAGGTCACCGTCTCCGTCGCTTTGATGGCAATGCCCTTCACCTGCCCGCTGTCGCCATGAACCCCGGACGGAATATCTACGGCAATCACAGGCTTGCCGGAGGCGTTGACCGCCTCGACCAGAGCCGCCGCTGCGCCATCGAGCGGACGGGCAAGCCCCGCGCCGAACAACCCGTCGACGATCAGATCAGCACAATCCATAAGAGCAGGATCCGCAGGCGCAACCGGCCCCATCCAGCGCTCTGCCGCTAACGCTGCATCGCCCTGCAGCCTCGTCCGCTCCCCCAGCAATCCCACGGTAACTTGGTACCCCTCGGCGGCCAGCAGCCGCGCGGCGATAAACCCATCGCCGCCATTGTAGCCGGGACCACATAAGACAAGCGCCTGCCCGCCAGGCGCCAGGCGCCCCTTGGCCCGAGCGGCTACAGCCGCGCCCGCCAATTCCATCAACGCGATGCCCGCCACACCGCCCGCAATCGTGAGCCGATCCGCCTCACGCATCTGAGCGACAGATAGCAACCCATCGGCGACGCGCGTCCTGTTCAAACCCAAGCCCATCTTCTCACCAATCTGCACAAAAAAAAGGCAACAAACCCGTGGCCTTGCCCAGTTTCTGCACTGCTATCGCCGGCCTGCTCATTGGTGCAGCGCGAAACCAGTGCTATCAGACGTGCGCGCCGCGTTTTATGGTGTCGCCATGAAACCGGAACGCGTCGGGAGCGGAGCATGAAGAAGATCGAGGCGATCATCAAACCCTTCAAGCTCGATGAGGTGAAAGAGGCGCTGCAGGACATTGGCCTGCAGGGCATCACCGTGATCGAGGCCAAGGGATTCGGCCGCCAGAAGGGCCATACGGAGCTGTATCGCGGCGCCGAATATGTGGTGGACTTTCTGCCGAAGGTGAAGCTGGAGATCGTTCTGGCGGATGCGATGGCGGAAAAGGCCATCGAGGCCATTCGCAACGCTGCGCAGACCGGCAGGATCGGCGATGGCAAGATTTTTGTATCGCAGATCGACGAGGCCATTCGCATCCGCACCGGCGAAACCGGTAATGACGCGATCTAACGCATCGGCCCCAGCAAGCTGTTTCGGCGATTGGGCGTCGCCGGTGACCTGAAACTTTATGCCCGCCACTCCAACTGCGGTTGCAAGAACCGTTTTCTGACCAGGGACCTGACTGATGAAAAGCGCCAAGGATGTCCTGAAGGCGATCAAGGACAATGACGTAAAATACGTCGATTTTCGTTTCACCGACCCGCGCGGCAAGTGGCAGCA
>JBOFFO010000557.1:0-2099 GCA_051648665.1 Beijerinckiaceae bacterium
CGGCTGAGAGGGGGCCGGCCCGCCTGCGCATTTTGCCAGGCGCTGTAGGCGAGGCCGCCAATCAATGCGAGCGCGCCGATCTTGGCTGCGGTTGTCGCGAGGCTGCGGCCGGCGCCCGTGCCGAGCACAATCGAAGCGAGACCGCCAAGGCCGGCGCTGGCGAGGCCGGGGTTCTGCTCCATAATCTGCTTGAGCTTGCCGATGATATCTCCGCCCTGACCACCGCTGATCTGGGCGAGAATGTCATTCATGGCGTTGGGCTGGCCCACTGCCGAGCCGGCACGGTTGCCGGCATCGCGCAGGCCGCCGGTAGCCTGACCAAGCAATCCGCCCAGCAGGTCGCTCAGGCCGCCGCCTTGTCCGCTCGGCTGGCTTGCGGTTGCGCGGCCCTGCGTGAGTTGGCCAAGGATATTGCCAAGCGCGCCGCCGCCCTGGCCTTGTCCGCCGGCCTGATTGAGTAATCCACCCAGCAGATCGCCGAGACCACCCTGCCCGGAGGGCTGCCCGCCCATCGGTACGCGCCCCTGTGGCTGACCTTGAGCGCCGCCGAGTAAAGCGCCGAGAATTGATTTTGCGTCGAACATGATAACCCCTCTGCCGCGCGCCCAAGCCCGATTGCCGCACCCGGCATGGCGCTAGATAAGCATGATTGACGCCGGGCGCACCACCCCGCCGGTCATCACGCAGATTTTTACGGGCGTGGCAGCGGCAGGGCGGTGCCGCTCTTGATGGTTTCCAGCACCACATCGGTGCGCACCCGCTCGATGCTCTCCTGCGCCAGCAGGTCTTTGACCAGCGCATTGAGTTCGGCCAGATCGGCCACCGCTACCTTGACCAGATAATCCGCCGCCCCGGTCACCGCATGGGCTTCGAGAATGGCGGGATTGAGCCGCACCAGATCGAGAAAGCGACGGGCGTTGCCATCGCTGTGGCGGCGCAGCGAGACCTGAATGAAAGCCGTCAGGCGCAATCCGATGCGGGCAGGATCGAGCATGGCGCGGTAGGCGGTGATGATCCCGGCCTCTTCCAGTGCCTGCCTGCGCCGCGATACCTGCGAGGCGGACAGGCCGACACTTTCGGCGAGCATGGCATTCGTGGCCGCAGCATTGGTCTGGAGGGCTGACAGCAAGCGCAGGTCCGCCGGGTCGAGTGAGACTTTCTCGTGCATAAAAATACTACTATATGCGTGAGCTGTGCAAATGTATCAGATTCTGAAATGATTTTGAACATTCATTGCATGAAAGCCGCGCTATCCTCATTCATCATCAGTTAGGGGGAAACGCCGATGGGACCATTTCCGCATGACGCGCCGGCTGCCGGCATTTCTGACCAGAACCCGATGGGCACGGATGGTTTCGAGTTTGTTGAATACGCCCATCCGGAGCCTGAGAAGCTCGGTGTGCTGTTCGCGCAAATGGGATTTGCGCCCGTGGCGAAGCACCGGTCCAAGAATGTCACACTATGGCGGCAGGGCGATGTGAATTATGTCGTTAATTGTGAGCCGGATTCTTTTGCCCAGCAGTTTGCCGCCGTCCACGGCCCCTGCGCCTGCGCGATGGGGTTTCGCGTTTCGGACGCCAAATATGCCTATGAACGGGCGCTGGCGCTGGGGGCTGAGCCGTTTGAGGGCAAGATTGGCCCGATGGAACTCGCCATCCCGGCCATCCGCGGCATCGGCGGCTCGCTGATCTATTTCATCGACCGCTATGGCGAAAAAGGCTCGATCTGGGACGTGGATTTCATCTGGACCGGCGAACGCGACCCGAAGCCGGAGGGCGTCGGCCTGCATTACATCGACCATCTCACCCACAACGTGTTCCGTGGCCGGATGGATTACTGGGCGGACTGGTACCGCCGCTTCTTCAATTTCAAGGATATCCGCTTCTTCAATATCGAGGGCAAGCTCACCGGGCTGATCAGCCGCGCGATGACGAGCCCGTGCGGCAAAATCCGTATTCCCATCAATGAATCGCTCGATGATAAATCGCAGATCGAGGAATATCTGGCGCAATACAGGGGTGAGGGCATCCAGCATGTCGCCATGGGCGCGCGCGACATCTATGCCAGCGTCGAAGGTCTGCGGGCGCTGCAACTGCCGT
>JBOFFO010000558.1:0-2850 GCA_051648665.1 Beijerinckiaceae bacterium
TGCGACATCACCGAGGTGTAGCCGGCGCGATGCGCCATATCGACGGCGGAAATCGTTTCGGTCAGCGAGCCGATCTGGTTGACCTTCACCAGAATGGAGTTGGCCACGCCCTTGGCAATGCCGTCCGACAGGCGTTTCACATTGGTGACGAACAGATCGTCACCGACAAGCTGGCACTGCCCGCCAACCGCATCCGTCACCATTTTCCACCCGGCCCAATCATCCACGCTCATTCCATCTTCAATCGAGACGATCGGATAATTTTTCACCAGCGACGCCAGATAGGCCGCCTGCTCCTTCGGCGAACGGGTCTTTCCCTCGCCCTCATAGACGTAATTACCGTCCTTGAAGAATTCCGTCGCCGCGCAATCGAGCGCCAGATGCACATCCTTGCCCGGCTTGAACCCGGCTTTTTCAATTGCCTTTATGACGAAATCGAGCGCCGCTTCCGCCGAGGACAGGTTCGGCGCAAAGCCGCCCTCATCGCCCACCGAGGTGGAGAGGCCGGCGTCGTGCAGGTTCTTTTTCAGCGTGTGAAAAATCTCCGCGCCCCAGCGCACCGCTTCCGCCAGCGTCGGTGCGCCGAACGGCATGATCATGAATTCCTGAAAATCGATGGGGTTGTCCGCATGCGCGCCACCATTGACGATATTCATCATCGGCACCGGCAGCACGCGCGCCTGTGTGCCGCCGACATAGCGGTAGAGCGGCAGCGAGCAGGCGTCGGCCGCCGCCTTGGCGTTGGCGAGCGACACGCCGAGAATGGCGTTCGCGCCGAGCTTTTTCTTGTTCGGCGTGCCATCCAGTTCGATCATCGCCGTGTCGATGGCGATCTGCTCCTCCGCATCCATGCCGATCAGCGCATCGGCGATGGGGCCATTGACCGCCTCGACCGCCTTGAGCACACCCTTGCCGAGATACTTTTTCTTATCGCCGTCGCGCAGCTCCACCGCCTCATGCGCGCCGGTGGAAGCGCCGGAGGGAACCGCCGCGCGGCCCATCGAGCCGTCATCAAGCGTGACATCGACCTCGACCGTGGGATTGCCGCGCGAATCGAGGATTTGGCGGGCGTGGATATCGACGATTTCGGTCATGGCGGTCCTCACGGCAACGGACAGGAAGGGAATGGCGCGGGCATAAGCCGCGGCGGCAGGCTGGGCAAGGCACCCGATAGGCGCAGAAAGAAAAAGGCGGCCCGCAAGGCCGCCTTGGTGCGCCGCCTGGCTCGCCTCAATGCCGCTTCTTCGGCGCGATCAGGTCGGTGATCGTGCCCTCATACATCTCCGCCGCCATGCCCACGGTCTCCGACAATGTCGGGTGCGGGTGGATGGTCGCGCCGATGTCGGTCGCATCCGCCCCCATCTCGATGGCGAGCGCCGCTTCGGCGATCAGGTCGCCGGCGTTGGGGCCGACAATGCCGGCACCGAGAATGCGGTGGCTGCTTTCATCAAACAGCACCTTTGTGATGCCTTCATCACGCGCCAGCGAGAGCGAGCGCCCGGAAGCCGCCCAAGGGAACACGCCCTTGCCGACCTTCATCCCCTTGGCCTTCGCCTCATTCTCGGTGAGGCCGACCCACGCCACCTCTGGGTCGGTATAGGCGACAGAGGGAATGACCTTGGCGTCGAAATAAGATTTCTGGCCGGATGCCGCTTCTGCCGCCACCTTGCCCTCATGCACCGCCTTGTGCGCCAGCATGGGCTGGCCGACGATATCGCCGATGGCGAAGATGTGCGGCACATTGGTGCGCATCTGCTTGTCCACGGCGATAAAGCCGCGCTCATCCACGGCCACGCCAGCGGCGGCCGCATTGATCAGCTTGCCATTGGGCTTGCGGCCGACAGCAACAAGTATTTTGTCGAACGTGTCCGTGCTCGTGGCGCCATCCGTGCCTTCAAAGCTGACGACAAGGCCCTTCTTCTCCGCTTTCACAGCGGTCACCTTGGTCTTGAGCAGGATTTTTTCGTACTTCGCCGCAATGCGCTTTTGCAGCGGCATGACGATGTCGCGGTCTGCGCCGGGAATGATCTGGTCCATCAACTCGACGACTGTCACTTTCGAACCCAGTGCGTGATAGACCGTGGCCATCTCCAGCCCGATGATGCCGCCGCCGAGAACGAGCAGCCGCTTCGGCACGCCATCCAGTTCCAGCGCGCCCGTGGAATCGATCACGCGCGGATCATCATGAGGAATGAAGGGCAGCGTTACCGGCTCGGAGCCGGCGGCGATCACGCAATGCTCGAACCCGACGACGGTTTTCTTGCCGTCCTTCGTCACGGTGATGGTGCGCGGCGATGAAAATTCACCGATGCCGCTGACGACTGTCACCTTGCGCGCTTTTGCCAGCCCATTGAGGCCGCCGGTGAGTTTATTCACGACTGACTGCTTCCAGCCCCGCAATTTGTCGATATCGATTTGCGGTGCGGCAAAGCTGATGCCGTGGCCGCCCATCTCCTGCGATTCATCAATCACCTTGGCCGCATGCAGCAAGGCCTTGGAGGGAATGCAGCCGACATTCAGGCACACGCCGCCCAGCGTCGGCCAGCGTTCGATGAGAATCACTTTTTTGCCGAGATCGGCGGCGCGGAAGGCGGCGGTGTAGCCGCCGGGGCCAGCGCCGAGCACCACAATCTCCGCCTGCATATCAGCATTCGGAATCGGCCCCGTGGGCGTGGTTGGCGCAGGTACAGGCTTCGGTGCTTCAGTTTTCGCAGGCGCAGCGGCAGGCGCTGCCGCAGCCGCCGATGCCCCGCCTTCCAGCGTGAGAATGACCGTGCCTTCCGACACCTTGTCGCCCGGCTTCACTGTCACAGCGACAACCTTGCCGGCAGACGGTGCGGGCACTTCCAT
>JBOFFO010000559.1:0-1892 GCA_051648665.1 Beijerinckiaceae bacterium
AAGTGGATCGGGGCGCATCGCTGCTTTGTGCTGTGCTGCGCCAGCGGCGGCAAGGGGGCGCACCGCTTGTGCAGAACGAACGCTCCAGACCTGACCGGTCGAAGCCGGGACTTGCGCAGGGATGGCAGAACAGGCTTTGCTGGCGAAGAAGCACAGGACCGGCTGCCGGCCGGCGAGGGAGACGCATCATGACACGCATCGTTCGCACAGCTGCATTGGCCAGCGCTGCACTCATCACTGGCCTTGCGTGGACCGGGCTGTCGACAGCGCCCGCGCGGGCGCAGGCGCAAGTATTGCAGCTGGCCGTGGACGGTTCGCCCGCCGGTCTCGACCCGCACATCGTCACGGCCTTCACCTCGTTTCAGGTTGTCAACGGCACGATTTATGAAGGGCTGACCGCGATCGACAAGGATTTGCGCGTGGTCCCTGCCATCGCACAATCCTGGACCGTATCGCCGGATGGCAAGACCTATGTGTTCAAGCTCGTCAGCGGCGCAACGTTCCATGATGGCAAGCCGGTCGAGGCAGCGGATGTGGTGTCGAGCCTCAACCGCGTGCTGTCGAAGGATATTGCCTCGCCGCTCGCGAGCCGCATCGGCGCGATTGACAAGGCGACGGCGGTCGATGCGGGCACGGTGGAAGTGACGCTGAAGGATCGATCAACGCCGTTTCTGAGCGCGCTCGCCTCCATCGCCATTGTGCCGCGTGGGCTGGAATCGAACAAGGACGCGCTGCAGCGTGCGCCCAACGGCACCGGCCCGTTCAAATTCAAGGAATGGCAGCCGAACGGGTTCATCGAACTGGAAAAGCATGCGGGCTACTGGAACAAGGGCATGCCGAAGGCCGATGGCGTGAAATTCAGTATCATTCCGGAATCCGCCACGCGGCAGGTCGGTCTGTCGAGCGGCCAGTACGCCATGCTGCCAAATATCGATGCTGCGACGGCGCTGCAGTTGCGCGGCAAGCCGAATGTGAAGATCGCGGAAACGCTGGAGCTGGCCTATACGCTTGTCGGCATGAACACATCCAAACCGCCCTTCGATAATCCCAAGGTGCGCGAGGCATTGAATCATGCGCTGAACCGCAGCGAGATCGTGCAGGCGGCTTTGTTCGGCGCAGGCGTTCCCGGCGGCCCGCTGTCGCCAGCGATGAAGGATTGGGCGCTGGATGTGAAGGAATTTCCCTGCTTCGCCCATTCGCCGCAGAAAGCGCAGGATTTACTGAAGGCCGCCGGCGTGCAGACACCGCTGGCGCTGACCCTGCTCGTGCTGCCACGTCAGGACATTCGCGACATCGCGCAGGTGGTGCAGGCGCAACTCAACAAGGCCGGTTTCAAGGTCGAATTAAAAATTCCGGAGCTTGGCCAGTTCGTGCAGGATTGGCGCAATTCGAATTTCGAGGCGTTCGTCTCGACCAATGCCGGCGCGGTGGATCCTGACGACACCTTCTATCGCACCTTCCGCACCGGCGGTTCAACGAACGTGTTCAAGTACACGAATGCCGATCTCGACAAGCTGCTCGACAGCGCCCGTATTGAGGCTGATCCGGCGGCGCGCCGCTCGTCTTACAATCAAATCCAGAAAATGCTCGCTTGTGACGGGCCGATTGCATTCATGACCTATGGCCAGTTGTTCACGGCGATGCGCAGCAATGTCAGTGGTTTCGATATTGTTGCCAACCGTTCGCTGTTCTCGCTGGCCAACACCGTGCAGTCGCGCTGAGCTTAGAAGGCCGGGCGCATGCGTCCGGCCTGATGCCCCATGAAATTCCTGCGCACGCGCCTCATCGATCTCGCCATTGTCATGGTTGGCGTGTCGGTGCTGACCTTCCTGATGATCCGGCTCATCCCCGGCGATGCCGTGGCGATCATGCTCGGCGCCAATTCCGAGGTC
>JBOFFO010000560.1:0-1798 GCA_051648665.1 Beijerinckiaceae bacterium
CCAAAATAAGTGCCGGAGATGGGCACAGCCTGTGATGGCGTGCGCGCCACGGCGACTCGGATGAGATCGCGGCTGCCGACGATGCCATTGGTCGGATCGAACTCGACCCAGCCTGCGCCCGGCAGATAAATCTGGCACCACGCATGGGTCGAGCCGCCGCCAAGATAGTGGTCCTTGTCCCTATCCGGCACATAGAGATAGCCGGAGACAAAACGCGCGGCGAGGCCGAGCGAACGGGCGGCTTCCATCATCAGCACCGCGTAGTCGCGGCAACTGCCCTTGCGACGCGCCAATGTGTGGGCCGGACTTTGCACGCCCGGCTCATCGCGGCGCTCATAGGAAAAACTTTCGCGGATGGCATTGGTCATCGTCATCAGCATTTGCGCCGTATCGGTCGGCCTGTCCTTGCGCAGGAACTGCCGCGTCCACGCATCAATCTCGCCATTATGATCGCGATACAGCCGCTCGATGGCGCGCGAGAGATCCGGCACTTCCTCGAAATCGTAGGTGAACGGATAGGTGCGCGCCCGCTCGTCCAACTCGAATTCGGGTCCGCTCGCCGGCGTATGATCCAGCTCGATCCGGCTTTCGATGCGCAGATCGCGCGTCTCGCCATCAAACGCGGCGATGGCCACGCAATTGCTGAAGACATCGAGAATCCAGCGCAGGCGCTGCGGCTTTGGTTCAATGATGAGGCTTTCACCGAGCAAGCGCTGGTCGAAACTGTCGCGCGGGCGCACCATCATGCGATGCTCCCCAAGCCGGACGGCATTGCGGTAGCGATAGGTGGTCACATGCTCGACGGTCAAAATGGTCATACGAATACAAGCGTTGTGCTGCTCTCATTGTCTCGTTGAACGCGCAGACGTTCAACTTGGCCTGCCCTGCGCATTCCGTTGCTGGGCCACACGGGTTGCGACAGCATAACCCGTCCCGGCCTGCTCCGTTGCAGAAAAGCTGCGCCACGACCGCCCAATGATTGGGCAATCATCGGGATTTCGGCGCAGTTCGCCGCCTGAACAGCCTCTCATGGCAGACAAATGTGGCGCTGGCGCGAAGCGCCGCCTCAATCAGTCCGCAGGGCGGAGATGCAACAGGGCGCGTGCCTCGGCCGGCGTGGCCGGGTGGCGGCCATAGCGCCCGCATATTTCCGCAACCCGGCGCACGAGCGCGGCATTGGATGGCGCCAGCGTGTCCCGGTCCATGCGCACATTGTCTTCAAGACCCGTGCGGCAATGGCCGCCGAGTTCCAGCGACCACTCATTCAGTCTCAGTTGATCACGCCCGATGCCAGCACCGGTCCATGTCGCATGCGGGGCGAGCCGCTTCAGCGTCTGCACATAAAATTCAAAGACCGGCCGATCCACCGGCATGGCGTTTTTGACACCCATGACGAATTGCACATGCAACGGCCCCTTGATCTGGCCCGTTTTTTCCATTTCGACCGCCTTGAAAATCATCGACAGATCGAACGCCTCGATTTCCGGCTTGACGCCATGCACCAGCATTTCACTGGCAAGCCAGTTCACCAACTCCGGGCTGTTTTCATAGACACGTGTCGGAAAATTGCAGGAGCCGGTGGAGAGCGAACACATATCCGGCTTGAGCGGGATCATCCCGCCGCGCTCGCGTCCCGTGCCAGAGCGGCCGCCGGTGGAAAGCTGGATAATCATGCCCGGACAATGTTTTTTCACACCCTCCATCAGGCGGGCGAATTTTTCCGGGTCCGACGATGGCGTCTGGTCATCGTTGCGCACATGGGCGTGCAGCAGGGCCGCCCCGGCTTCAAACGATGCAT
>JBOFFO010000561.1:0-8676 GCA_051648665.1 Beijerinckiaceae bacterium
GATCGATTACACCAAGCCCGATGCGGTCAAGCATCATGTGCTGGCGGCGCTGGCGCACGGGCGGCATGTGGTTGTCGGCACATCGGGCCTGAGCGCCCATGATTATGAGACGATCGATGCGGCGGCGCGGGAGAAACAGCGCGGCGTGCTCGCCGCCGGGAATTTCTCGATCACCGCGACCCTGCTGCGCCGGTTTGCGCTCGAAGCGGCGAAATATGTGCCGGATGTCGAGGTGATCGACTATGCCCATGCGGGCAAGCCCGATACGCCTTCGGGCACCGGGCGTGAACTCGGGGAATTGCTCGCGCAGGTGCGGCGGCCCGGCACGGCCAAACCGGTGAACGAATTGGGCGGCGTGCGCGAAACGCGCGGCGGCGCGATCGGCGGCAACATTCCCGTGCAGGTGCATTCGGTGCGCATGCCGTCGTTCGTTCTCTCGTGCGAAGCCATTTTCGGTGCGCCGGATGAGCGGCTTGTTATCCGGCACGATGCCGGTTCATCTGCCGCACCTTATGTCGCAGGCACATTGCTGGCGGCGCGCAAGGTGTCGTCATTCGTCGGCGTGCGGCGCGGGCTGGATTCCATTCTGGATTGATCGCATGAGTGACAAACCCCTTGCAGGACTGCGCGTTCTCGAACTGGCGCGCGTGCTGGCCGGCCCGTGGAGCGGGCAGTTGCTGGCCGATCTCGGCGCCGATGTCGTGAAGGTCGAGCGAGACGGTGCGGGGGATGACACGCGCGCCTGGGGTCCGCCTTTTATTGAAGACAAGGATGGCGGCTATCACGGCTCGGCCTATTATCACTCCACCAACCGCGGCAAGCGGTCTGTGACATGTGATTTCAACAAGGCCGAGGATATTGCGCTCATCCGCCGGCTCGCCGCGCATGCTGATGTGGTGATCGAGAATTTCAAGGTTGGCGGGCTGAAAAAATACGGCCTCGATTATGACGCCGTGCGCGCGCTCAATCCGCGCGCAGTCTATTGCTCAATCACTGGCTTCGGACAGACTGGACCCTATGCCCCGCGCCCCGGCTATGATTTCATTATTCAGGGCATGGGCGGCATCATGTCGCTGACCGGTGAGCCTGATGGAGAGCCGCAGAAAACGGGCGTGGCCTTTGCCGATATTTTCACCGGCATGTATGCGACGGTAGGCATTCTTGCTGCTTTGCGGCAACGCGATGTGACCGGCAACGGCAGTCATGTCGATATGGCTTTGCTCGACTCGCAAATTGCGGTGTTGCAGGTTCATGCCATGAATTATCTGGTGGCCGGCCTGAAGCCGAAGCGCATGGGCAATGCGCATGCGAGCCTCGCACCCTATCAGGTCTTGCCGGTCAGCGACGGGCATTTCATTCTCGCCACAGGCAACGATGCGCAATATGCGCGCACCTGTGTGGTGCTCGGCATTCCTGAACTTGCGACCGATCCGCGTTTTATCAACAATGAAGCGCGGCTGAAGAATCGCGAGGCGATGATGAGTGCGATCATCGCGCGCACGAAAACCTTCACAAAAAATGATTTGCTCGCAAAGCTTGAAGCGGCTGGCGTGCCTGTCGGTCCGATCAATACCGTGCCAGAAGTGTTTGACGATCCGCACGTGATCGCGCGCGGCATGCGCATTGATTTGCCTGCGCCGCAGGCCAAAGGCGGCATGCTGCCGAATGTTCGGCAACCCATTGTGATCGACGGGCAACCGCTTTATGGCGCGCATGCGGCGCCGGCACTGGGCGAACATTCTGAAGATGTGCGGAGCGATTTGCTATGGGGAGGCAGCCGCTGATGACCGGCAATCCAACAATGAAAACCGGCGGCCAGCTGATCGTCGATTCGCTTGTGGCGCAGGGCGTGGAGCATGTGTTCTGCGTGCCGGGCGAAAGCTATCTCGCGGTGCTCGATGCGCTGCATGATGCGCAGATCAATGTCACGGTCTGCCGCCAGGAGGGCGGTGCGACGATGATGGCGGATGCGTCGGCCCGTCTCACCGGGAGGCCCGGAATTGTGATGGTGACGCGCGGGCCGGGCGCGACCAATGCGTCGCCGGGCATTCATATCGCCGAGCATGATTCCGTACCGCTGATTTTATTCGTCGGTCAGATCGATGGATCGATGCGCCATCGCGGCGCGTTTCAGGAAATGGATTATCGCGCCTTTTTCGGTTCGACCGCGAAATGGGTGGTGGAGCTTGATGATCCGGCGCGTATTCCGGAAATGATTTCGCGTGCCTTCCATGTGGCGATGCAGGGCCGGCCCGGACCCGTGGTGATTGCGCTGCCTGAAGATGTATTGACGGCGACAGCGAATGCCGTAGCGCCGCGGCGCGTCGTGGCGATCGAAACATCGCCAGGCGCTGCGAATATGGCGGCGCTGGAGGCGAAACTCCATGCGGCGCAGCGTCCCATTGCAATCCTTGGCGGATCGGGCTGGAGCGAGGCGGCGCGGGCGCAGTTCATCGCATTTTCCGAACGCTTCGCCTTGCCCGTCGCCTGTTCGTTCCGGCGGCAGATGCTGTTCCCCGGCGATCATCCCAATTATGCCGGGGAAATCGGCATCGCGCCTAATCCGAAATTGCGGGCGCGGATCGAAAATTCCGATCTGGTGCTTCTGGTCGGCGGGCGTATGGCGGAAATGCCATCGCAATCCTACACGCTGTTCGATATTCCGTGCCCCAAGCAGCCGCTGGTGCATGTGCACGCTGACGCGGAAGAACTGGGCCGAGTCTATCATCCTGTGCTTGGCATTCATGCCGCGCCGAACGGCTTTTGTTCTGCGCTGAGCGCTATGCAGCCGCCGCAGCGCATTGCATGGGCGCAATCGACGGCGGAAGCGCGCGCGGATTATCTCGCATGGAACGAGGCGCAGCCCGTTATTCCCGGCGCGTTACAGATGGGCGAGGTGATGGCGTATCTGCGCGAGCGCCTACCATCCGACGCCATCGTCACAAATGGCGCGGGCAATTACGCGACATGGCCGGCGCGGTTCCTGAAATATCGCAGCTTCGGCTCGCAGCTTGCGCCCTGTTCGGGATCGATGGGCTATGGCGCGCCGGCGGCAGTCGGCGCCAAGCGCGTGCAGCCGCACCGCATGGTCGTGTCTTTCTCAGGTGATGGCTGTTTCCTGATGAACGGGCAGGAATTTGCGACCGCCGTGCAATATGACCTGCCGGTGATTTTTGTTGTGATCGATAACGGCATGTATGGCACGATCCGCATGCATCAGGAGCGGGAATATCCGGGCCGCGTCTCCGCGACCAAGTTGAAAAATCCGGATTTCGCAGCCTATGCGCGCGCTTTCGGCGGTCACGGCGAAACCGTGCGCGAGACCGCTGATTTTGCGCCCGCGTTCGAGCGCGCTGTGGCTTCGGGGAATCCGGCTATCCTGCATTGCCTGCTCGACCCGGAAGCAATCACGCCCGGCACCACGCTGACGAAAATCCGGGAGGAGGCGAAAGCGGCGGGACGCTGATCCCACCGCTCCAGAATGCTTACGCCGCGCGGGCTTTTACGCCATCGAAGGTCGAGCGAATATTCATGGCGAGCGCAATGTTGGCCCACCCCTGAAAAATCATCTCGATGGCGAGGAATGTGCCAAGCACCCAGCGCCCGGACAGCGGCCATTGATAGATAATCATGGCGCCGAGGAGGAGGCTGACAAGGCCGCCGATGAGCATCCAGACCCACGCGCTGGCCGGGCGAAGCTTGAAAGCCAGAAACAGGCGCAACGCACCGCTGATGAGCAAAGCCACAGCGACAAACAGCGTCAGCGCCACCAGCGCTGACAGCGGATTGGCGAACACCACGAAGCCTGTGACGATATAAAGCAGGGCAATCAGCATGGGCCAGATGCGATCGCGCCATTCACCGTGCCGCAACGTTTCGACCAGCATGAAAGCACCGCCGGCGAGCATCATCGCGCCGAACATGAAGGTCGAGAGCAGGCTGTAAAGGCCGGTCGCGATGATGCCGAACGTGCCCATCGCAAGGAGCAGCAGGCCGCTGGCGAGAATCCAGCCCCAGTTGCGGCGCAAGGGAACGAGATGGCTCGCGAGCGTTTTGCCAGATGGCGTGGCAGGCGGGGTTGGCGTGATGTCGGTCATCAGACCCTCCGTTTGTATTTCACATTCCCAACGCGCCTATCCGGCAAAGGTTCATTCGGATGCAGGCTGTATTAACTCATGCCGCCTTTGCCAGCCGTTCGCCAACCGTGCGGCGCAGAGCAACGAGATCATTGTTGAAAGCCCGGATGCCTTCGGCCAATTTTTCCGTCGCCATCGCGTCCTGATTAAGCTGCCAGCGGAAGGCTGCTTCTGTGAGTGGCTGGTGCTTGTGGGTGGCGGCCGGCACACGCGCAGCGTCGAGTGCGCGGGGAAGCGGGCCGGTATCAGCCTCCAGCGCATCGAGCAGGGCCGGCGCGATGGTGAGGCGGTCGCAGCCCGCCAGCGCCTCGATCTCGCCGGCATTGCGGAAGGATGCGCCCATGACCACGGTGGCGATGCCATTGGCCTTGTAGGCGTTGTAAATGGCGCGCACGGAGAGCACGCCGGGATCGTTCTCGGCTGTGTAGGGTCCGCCGCCATTTTTGATATTCCAGTCGAGGATGCGGCCGACAAAGGGCGAGATCAGAAATGCCTTCGCATCCGCCGCCGCCATTGCCTGCGTCATCGCGAACAGCAATGTGAGATTGCAGTCGATGCCTTCGCGCTGGAGAATTTCGGCGGCCTTGATGCCTTCCCACGTCGAAGCGATCTTGATCAGGATTTTCTCGCGCCCGATGCCTCGCGCCTGATAGGCTGCAATGATGTCGCGCGCCTTGGCAACAGTGGCGGCGGTGTCGAAGGATAAATCCGCATCGACTTCCGTCGAGACGCGGCCCGGCACAATGGCCGCAAGCTCGCCGCCGAAAGACACAGCGAGACGATCGCAGACGGCGGCGGTCACAGCATCGCGGATGCCGCCCTGGCTCGCGCCCCAGTGCAGTGCTTCCTCGACAATGGGGGCGGAGGCAGGCAAATCGCAGGCTTTCAACACCAGCGTCGGGTTGGTGGTGCAATCCACCGGCTTCAGGCGGCGCACCGCCTCGATGTCACCCGTATCCGCGACGATGGTGGTCATGGCGGCGAGTTGCGCGCGTTTGCTGGTCATGTCTCTCTCAGGCTCGTGATTTTCTGGCCGCGATTTTAGGCGGCGGAGCGGGGGATGCAATGCGCGGGGCGAACAACGCGCGGTCGGCCCGCGCCTTGTCGAGAATGAAATCATGCACGAGCCGCACACGGGCAAGATCACGCACATCTGAGTGTGTGGTGAGCCAGTAGGTGCGATCTACCGCTTTGTCGGGCAGCAGGCGGACGAGATCGGGCGAGCCTTCCGCCGCATAGACATGCAGCATGCCGATGCCGATGCCAGCGCGCACCGCCTCGAACTGGCCGATGACGCTGGCACACTCAAAGCGCGGCCCCGCTGGCACGCCGAGTTCGCCGAGATAATCGAGCGAGGGCGTGAACAGCAGGTCGCGCACATAGGTGATGATGCGGTGGCGGGCGAGATCGGCCAGCGTTTCCACCGGCGGATGGAGGCGCAGATAATCAGCGGCCGCATAAAGCCCGAGTGCGTAATCGGTGAGTTTTACCACATGCTGCCGACCATCCTCAGGCGCGTCGATGGCGATGGCGAGATCAGCTTCACGCTTGGCCAGTGAGAAGGTGCGCGGCAGCGGCACAAGCTGGATCTGCAGATCAGGATGGGCGTCGAGCAGCGGGCGCAGGCGCGGCAGCAGATAATAGGTGCCGATGCCATCCGGCGCGCCGATGCGCACGGTGCCGGCAAAAGACAGGGCACTGTCGGTGAGTGCGGCATGGGCGCGCAGCGTTTCGCTTTCAATGCGTTCCGCCGATTCCAGAAAACGCGCGCCTGCTGGTGTCAGCATGCATCCAGCAGGGCTGCGCTCGAAAAGGCGGACGCCGAGAGAGTTTTCGAGGCCGTTCATCCGCCGCGCTACCGTGGCATGGTCAATGCGCAACTGTCGCCCGGCGCGCAGGAACTGGCCAGTGCGGGCGACAGCGAGGAAGATGCGGATGTTGTCCCAGTCGACCATATATCTATTTTCGCACAATGGTTCCGCAGTATTCGCCGTTGCTGTGCGGGTTTGCAAGTCTTAAGCGTGGTCATCCGCGAGGGCGCTGCCATGCTCGACCGACTCTCTATCCCGATCATTCAAGCGCCGATGCTGGGCGCGACGACCGAAGCCATTGCCATTGCAGTGTCTCTGGCTGGCGGCATGGGTTCTCTGGCCGGGGCGGGCTTGAGTCCGACGGCGCTGACCAAGGCCATCGCCGCTATCCGCGTGGCGACAGACAAGCCATTTGCGGTCAATCTCTTCATTCTCGATCCCGCTGATCCTGATCCGGCCACCGTGCAGGCGGCGATGGATATGATCCGGCCGTGGCGCGAGCGGTTCGGCCTGCCGGCGCAAAGCATTCCGAACCAGTGGGCGGAAGCGTTTGCGCCGCAATTTAGCGCTTTGGTGGAGGCTGCGCCTCCGGCAGCCTCCTTCACGTTCGGCTGTCTGTCTCAATCGCAGGTTTCGGCGCTGAAAGCGCGCGGCACCTTCGTTATCGGCACCGCAACGACGGTGGCGGAAGCGAAGGCATGGGCGGATGTCGGAGCCGACGCCATCTGCGCACAGGGCATCGAAGCCGGCGGACATCGCGGCACATTCTTGAAGCCGGTGGCCGAGAGTTCGGTCGGTACGATGGCGCTGGTGCAAACTATTCGCGCCGCCGTTGATCGTCCCGTCATTGCGGCTGGCGGCATCACCACAGGCGAGGGCGTGGCAGCCGCTTTGGCGCTGGGCGCTGCGGCGGTGCAGATCGGCACCGCCTATCTGCTTGCCGATGAGGCCACCACAAGCACGCCCTGGCGGCAGGCTATCGCGCATGCCGATGATGATCCTACCCGGTTGACGCGGGCTTTTTCCGGCCGCCATGCGCGCGGCATTGACAATGAATTCATGCGCGCGATGCGGCCCATTGAAGACACCATCGCACCCTATCCGATCCAGAACGCGCTGACGCAGGAAATGCGCGCGGCCGCCGCAAAGGCCGGATCATCGGACGCGATCTCGCTTTGGGCCGGGCAGGCGGTGAAGCTTGCGCCCGGCGGCGATGCGGCAACCATCACGCTCAACCTCTGGCGCGATGCGCAGGCCGCGCTCGCCCGCACTACGAAACGCTGGGTTGTGTGACCCGGCAATCCATCCCATCCTGTAACAAAAGACGAAGGAAACGCTCATGGCAGACGTGCATCATTTCATCGGCGGCAAGCATGTGCAGGGCACGTCGGGCCGCTTCGCCGACTATTTCCAGCCGATGGATGGCACCGTGAAGGGGCGCGTGGCGCTCGCCTCGAAAGCGGATATGCGCATGGCGGTGGAGAATGCACTGGCGGCGCAGCCGGCGTGGGCGGCCACCAACCCGCAGCGGCGGATGCGCGTGCTGATGAAATTCATCGATCTCGTGGCGCGCGACAATGATGCGCTGGCGGAAATGCTGGCGCGCGAGCATGGCAAAACCGTTCCCGACGCTAAGGGTGATATTCAGCGCGGCATTGAGGTGATCGAAGTCTGTCTCGGCGCGCCGCATATGTTGAAGGGCGAATTTACCGATGGCGCAGGACCCGGAATCGATATTTATTCGATGCGCCAGCCGCTCGGCGTCGTCGCCGGTATCACGCCATTCAATTTTCCGGCGATGATCCCGATGTGGAAATTCGGGCCGGCGATTGCCTGCGGCAATGCCTTTATTCTCAAGCCATCCGAGCGCGATCCCGGCGTGCCGATGCGTCTTGCGGAATTGATGATCGAGGCCGGCCTGCCGCCGGGCATTCTCAATGTCGTCAATGGCGACAAAGAGGCGGTGGATGCGCTGCTTGATGATGAGGATGTGAAGGCCATCGGCTTTGTCGGCTCGACCCCGATTGCGCATTATATTTATTCGCGCGGCTGCGCCAACGGCAAGCGCGTGCAATGCTTCGGCGGCGCGAAGAACCATATGATCGTTATGCCCGATGCCGACATGGATCAGGCGGTCGATGCGCTGATCGGTGCCGGCTATGGCGCTGCGGGCGAACGCTGCATGGCGATTTCAGTCGCCGTGCCCGTGGGCGAGAAGACGGCGGACGAACTGGTGAAGCGGCTGATCCCGCGCGTTGAATCACTGAAGGTCGGCCCCTCCACCGACGGCAGCGCCGATTTCGGCCCGCTGGTGACGAAAGCGCATCTCGACAAGGTCAAGGGCTATGTCGATCTCGGCGTGCAGGAAGGCGCCAAGCTCGTCGTCGATGGGCGCGGCTTTACAATGCAGGGCTATGAAAATGGCTTCTACATGGGCGGCTGCCTGTTCGATCATGTGACGCCCGAGATGCGCATCTACAAGGAAGAGATCTTCGGACCGGTGCTGTCGGTGGTGCGCGCGCCGAACTACGAATATGCGCTGAAGATCGCCAACGATCACGAGATGGGCAACGGCGTCGCGATCTTTACCCGCGACGGCGATGCCGCGCGAGACTTCGCCTCGCGTGTGCAGGTCGGCATGGTTGGCATCAACGTGCCGATCCCGGTGCCGATCGCCTACTACACTTTCGGCGGCTGGAAGGCCTCGTCCTTCGGCGACCTCAACCAGC
>JBOFFO010000562.1:0-3258 GCA_051648665.1 Beijerinckiaceae bacterium
CCCAGGGCTGGGATTTTTCCGCTTCCGCAATCCATCCCGGCTGGCGGCCATGATATTTGATGCCGATGGCCTCCTCGCCCGGCGTATCCATCCAGCCGACATTGAGGCCGTTCACGCGGATTTTCTGGCCGAGCATCGCGAAGGCAACATTCTTCGTCAGCGTCATCAGCGCACCCTTCGACATGGAATAGGGCGTGAGAAAAGGCTGCCCTCCATGGGCGGACATGGACTGGATATTGACGATGCTGCCGGGAATTTTCTGGCGCTGCATGAGATTGATGCAGTCCTGCATCAGGACGAATGGCGCCTTCACATTCACATCCATGATGTAGTCATACATCTCCGGCGATGTATCGGTGATGGTGCCGCGATCCGTCGATGCGCCGGCATTGACGAGACAATCGACCTTGCCGAATGCCTTTTCCGCAGCCGGAACAATGCTGCGCACCTGATCGAGCTTCGCCAGATCGGCGGCTACAAAAATCGCGCGGCAAATTGCGCTGGTGAGGGACGCGGCCACGGCCTCGCCCCGTGCGCGGTTTCGCCCCACCAGCACGAGACCTGTTGCACCGCGCGCTGCAAACAGCCGCGCCACATGCTCGCCCAACCCTTGCGTGCCGCCGGTGATCACCGCGACGCGGTTTTGGAGGGAGAGTTTTTCAGTGGCGGGCGTCGTCATCGGTCATCCCTCTGGGCATAAGGTCATCGCGCCTCTTGTGACGATGCACGGCTTGGCGCAAGAGAGTGAGGACATAAGCCGTCTAACAAACGGCGTCCATCGCGTGCGGCCTTCTGCCGGCGCAGGCGGGCATGAGACAAGCGGGTCTGAGACAGGCGGATAAGAGGACAAGCATGATCGGCATTGGTTTGATCGGCACCGGGCGCATCGGGCGTATCCATGGCGGCAATGTTGCGGCGCATGCGGGTGCGCGGCTGGTGAGCGTGGCGGATGCGCTGCCAAAGGCGGCCGCCGATTTCGGCAAGGCCACGGGCGCACGCGCCGAGAGCGTGGAGGCGCTGATTGCGGCCAAGGATATTGATGCGGTGATGATCTGCTCACCCACCGACACCCATGCGGACCTGATCGAGGCTGCCACGCGCGCCGGCAAGGCCGTGTTCTGCGAAAAGCCGGTTGATCTCGACAGCAAGCGCATCCGGGCCTGCCTGAAAATTGTTGCGAAAACCGGCAAGCCGCTGATGATCGGTTTCAACCGCCGGTTTGACCCGCATTTCGCTGCGGTGAAGGCGCGCATCAAGGCGGGCGAGATTGGCGCGGCGGAACTCGTCACTATTCTGTCGCGCGATCCGGCGCCGCCGCCGGTGGAGTACATCAAGCGCAGCGGCGGGCTGTTCCGCGACATGATGATCCATGATCTCGACATGGCGCGCTTCCTGCTCGGCGAGGAGCCGGTGGAGGTTCACGCGGTCGGGTCGAGCCTTGTGGACAAGGCCATCGGCAAGGCCGGGGATGTGGACACCGCCGCCGTGCTGCTGAAAACCGCGTCGGGAAAAATCGCGCAAATCTCCTGCTCGCGCCGCGCCACCTATGGCTATGACCAGCGCATCGAGGTGCATGGGGCCAAGGGTCTGCTGCGCGCCGGCAATGTGCAGGCGACGACGGTGGAGCGCGCCGATGCCGGCGGCTTTTCGCAGGACCCGGTGCTGCCGTTCTTTCTCGAACGCTATGCCGCCGCCTACCGGGCCGAGCTTGATGCCTTCCTCACAGCCATCGCGAAAAAGAAATCCCCTGCCCCCTCTGGCGAGGACGGGCTGAGGGCGCAGATTCTCGCCGATGCCGCCACGGAATCATCTCAGACCGGCAAGACCGTAAAGGTGTCCCTGTGAGCATTGATCCGGAAATCGCCCGCCGCCACCTCGCTGCCATCGCGCTTTCGCAGGAACTCGCCGCGCTGGCGATGGAGTATTATTCCAACCGCGAGAAACTCGCGGTGACGATGAAGGGCACCCAGGATTTTCTCACCGCCGCCGATGGCGCGGTGGAAGCGCATTTCCGCCAGCGCATCGCCGCGATTTTTCCCGGCGACGGCGTGATGGGCGAAGAAGCGGGCGGCGTGAATGCCGACCATCTCTGGATTATCGACCCGATTGACGGCACGGCGAATTTCGCGCGCGATGTGCCGCACTGGTGCATTTCCATTGGCTTCTTGCGGCATGGCGTTCCGGAAATCGGCGTCATCCACGCGCCGGTGATGGGCGAACTCTATGAAGCGGTGCGCGGCGGCGGCGCACGGCGCAATCACAAGCCGATCCGCGCCAGCCACGAGACGGAGATGACGCGGGCGCAGGTTGAAATCGGCTGGTCGGCCCGGCGCGACCATGAGGATTACATTGCGCTGGTGCGCAAGGTCTGCGCCGCCGGTGCGGGCGCGAAACGCTCTGCGTCGGGCGCGCTCGGTCTCGCCTATGCGGCGGACGGGCGCACGGACGGCTATTGCGAATTGCACATCAATAGCTGGGACGTGGCTGCGGGCATCGTCATCGCGCAGGAGGCTGGCGCGGTGGTCAATGACTTCTTCGCCGGAGACGGGCTGATGAAGGGCAATCCGATCCTCGCCGCGCCGCCGGTGATTTACCCGGTGCTGGCGGGCATGATGGGGATTGGCCGCTGAGCCTGTCACGCCGCCGTCATGGGGTGGTGACAAGCCAGCCGGTGCCCACACCGCCGATTGACGCCGGGCGGCGCGCGCTATTCAATCGCCGGCAAAATAACCTTGCCTTGAGGGAGGCTCTTTCCATGAACCGCAGACATTGGCTCGCCACCGCGCTAACCAGCACGGCATTGACGCTTGGATATGTGCAGGGGGCCGCTGCCCAGCAAAGCCTCGTGCTCTATTGCTCGGTGCAGGAGGAATGGTGCCGCGCCATGTCCACCGCGTTTGAGCGGGATACGGGCATCAAGGTCGCCATGACGCGCAAGAGCTCCGGCGAGACCTATGCGCAGATCAAGGCGGAAGCCTCCAACCCGCGCGGCGATGTGTGGTGGGGCGGCACCGGCGACCCGCATCTGCAGGCCGCCGAAGAAGGGCTGACGCAGGAATATACCTCGCCGATGAACAAGGATTTGCACCCCTGGGCGCTGAAGGCGTGGAACGACTCCAAGCAGCGCACGATCGGGATTTATTCCGGCGCGCTGGGCTATGGCTACAACACCAAGCAATGGGCCACGAAAGGCCTGCCCGAACCGAAATGCTGGTCGGATCTGCTCAATGTGAAGCTGAAGGATGAGGTGCAGGTGGC
>JBOFFO010000563.1:0-1978 GCA_051648665.1 Beijerinckiaceae bacterium
GGCGGCAAATCCGTGCCGCCGCCATTGCCTGTTCAGGCGCGTGTCAAAAAACTCTCCGATGGCATTTATGTCAACGAAGGCCCGATGACACGCGGCAATCAGTCGAACCTCGGTCCCAGCGCACTGGTTGAGATCGCGCCGGGAATTGACGTCGTGATCGTCAGCCGCAAGACGCAGGCTTATGACCGCATGCTGTTCAAACATCTCGGCGTCGATCCGGCGCAGAAAAAAATCGTCGCGCTCAAATCAAGCGTGCATTTTCGCGCCGATTATCAGCCCATCGCAGCGGAGGTGATTGTGGTGGCAGCGCCGGGGCCGGTGGCAGCCGATCCGCATAGCCTGCCATTCAAGAATCTGCGCGCCGCCCTGCGCGGTTAATCAGGCCGGCCCGGTGGCCACGGGCCGGGTTTCATCCGTGCTCCAGTCTGCCCATGAGCCGTCATAGAGTGCGAGCGGCGGCACGCCGAGCCGCTCCATCGCAATCGAGACGATGGCGGCAGAAACGCCTGAGCCGCAGCTTGTAATCGTTGCTTTAGCCGGGTCGATGCCCGCTTGCGAAAAGATGCCGGCAATCGCATCGCGTGATTTTAGCGCGCCGTTGTCCACGAGCGTGGAGGACGGGATATTCAGGCTGCCGGGCATGCGGCCCATGCGCACGCCGGGGCGCGGCTCTGGCGCTTCGCCACGGAAGCGTTCGGCGGGCCGGGCGTCGATCACCTGTGAAGCGCCGCTCGCCAGCGCGTCCGCCACGCGCGCCGCATCCGCCACCGCTGCCGCGTCGAAACGCGGCGTGAAGGTTTTTGGTTTGCGCGTTGTTTCGCCCACTTCGATGCGCAACCCTTCCGCCTTCCAGCGCGGAAAACCGCCTTCGAGAATATACACCCGCTCCATGCCCATGACTTTGAGCATCCAGCGCACACGCGGCGCGGAAAAGAGGCCCGCCCCATCATAGACAATGGCGGTCATGCCATCGCCAATGCCAAGCGCGCCGGCCATGCGCGCGAAATCCGCCGGCGCAGGCAGCATGTGCGGCAGTGGCGACGCCGTATCCTTCACCGTGTCGATATCGAAAAAGGTTGCGCCGGGAATATGGCCGGCGCGAAACTCCGTCTCCGCATCGCGGTTCATCGCCGGCAAATACCAGGAACCGTCGATGACCACGAGATCGTTCGCGCGCAGCCGGTCGGCCAGCCATGCCGTGGAGACAAAAATTCCATCATCGCTCATGGCGTTTTCCTCATCTCGCCCGCTTGGGCTGCAACCATCGTGCCGGCCGCGCATTGTTCAGCAAAGGGAGCACGATCATGCGCAGCACCGCAAGCCTGACATTTCCGGTTCTGGTCTTCATCGGCTGGATGGCCGCTTTTGGCTGGGCTGTCGCACAGATGTGATTGCACCTACGCTTCAAGCGCAATCCGCACCCGGCGGTTCTGTTTGCCCTTCTTCTCGATGCCTGTGACCGTGATCGCGCCAATCTCGCGCGTGGATCGCACATGCGTGCCGCCGCAGGGCTGAAGGTCAAGCCCGGCGATGTCCACCAGCCGCACGCGGCCCGATCCCACCGGCGGTTTCACCGACATGGTTTTGACAAGGCCCGGATTGGCCAGCAATTCCTCGTCCGTAATCCAGCGGAACGTGACGGCAGCATCGGTCGCGATGGCGGCGTTGACCTTGGCGGCAATCTCATCACGATCGAGCCCCGCATCGGGAATATCGAAATCGAGCCGCCCCTCGCCATCGCCGATGGCGCCACCTGTCACCGGATAGGGAAGAGCCACCGTCAGCAGATGCAGCGCCGTATGCACACGCATGCGGTTATATCGCATGGGCCAGTTGAGCCGGGCGGTCACGGATGCGCCCACAGGGGGCGGCGCTTCGCCTTCGGTCGGCACATGCACAATGGTCGCGCGGTCCGCGTCATACACCGTTGTGGCGATGGCGATGCGGCGGCCATCCGCCAGAACAAGCCAGCCCGTAT
>JBOFFO010000564.1:0-2390 GCA_051648665.1 Beijerinckiaceae bacterium
AGAACCAGCCACAGCAGCATGCGGCCGCGCCCTTCCAGATCCATACCATAAACATCGGCCAGCCACGGCCCGCCCCACAGCCCGGCGATGGTGGCAAAGCCGGGATAGGTAACGCCCACCAGCAGGGCCATCGGCCAGAAGGATTTCACCTTCGCCGGTTCAGTCAGCCCGCCGATCACGCCAGTTTGCTTCGCCTCCGGTGCAATATCATCCCGTTGCAGCAGCACAGCCATCGCCAGCGCCGCAGCCAGAGCAAACAGGCCGACGAGCAGGAACGCATGGCGCCAGCCAATCGCTGCCGTCACCACCGCCAGCGGCGTTGTCGCAGCCAGCGTGCCGAGATTGCCAATGGCGAGATGCCAGCCGGTGAGCGAGGCGAACCGCTCCGGCGGGAAAACCTTGTTGTAGATGACCAGCGGCGCCATCAGAAATGTCGAGCAGCCGAGGCCAAGAAAAAACCGCCCCGTGACCAGCACCCAAAGCGCGTGCCCGAAGGAAAAAATCGCGGTGCCCAACAGAATGAAAGCGACCGAGCCAATCATCACCTTTTTCGGCCCTGTGCGGTCGATGAGAATGCCGAGCGGAATTTGCGCCAGCGCAAAAGCGAGAAAGAACACGCTCGACAACAGGCCCGTATCCGCCGCCGTCAACGCCAGTTCGCGCGCCAGATCGGGCGCGACGACGCCCATCGCATTGCGCGAGAATTGGCTGATCGTGTAGGCCCCGGCCAGCACCGCCACCAGCAGCACCGCGCCCGGCGCTTTTTGTTTCATCGAGTCCCGCACGCGAAAGATCCGCCTCACTTGCGCGCGCATCTGCGGCCCGCATGGACTTTTCTAGCGCAGTTCGCCATGACAAGCCCGGCCAATCCGGCAGTCACCCCCTGAGTTGCGCGCATGCCCTTCACCCCCGTGGCTCTCGACCGTTTCCTGCACGATCTCGCCGATGCGGCAGGCCATGCCATCCTGCCATTCTTCCGCTCGCGCCTGTCGGCGGAAGACAAGTCCCACGGCGGCGCGTTCGATCCGGTGACGGAGGCGGACAAGGCCGCCGAGGTGGTGATCCGCCGCATGATCCAGCAGCATTTTCCCGGCCACGGCATCCATGGCGAGGAATTCGGCATTGAAAAAGCCGACGCGGAATTTTCCTGGATCATCGATCCCATCGACGGGACGCGCGCCTTCATTGCCGGCCTGCCCGTCTGGGGCACGCTGATCGGCCTGACGCGCCATGGCCGCCCGACCATCGGGCTGATGGACCAGCCCTTTACGCGCGAACGTTTCTGGGGCGATGGCGCGCGCAGCCACTGGCGCGGCCCCACCGGCGAACGCACATTGATCGTGCGCGAGACCGCCACGCTCGCCAACGCCACGCTGATGACCACAACGCCGAAAATGTTCGACGCCGCCAATGGCAATGATCGCGAAAAATATGATGCGCTGGAGCGCGAGGTGAAACTCGCCCGCTATGGCTGCGATTGCTACGCCTACGCCATGGTCGCTGCCGGGCATGTCGATCTGGTCGTCGAGGCCAGATTAAAAGCCGTGGACATTCTGCCGCTCATTCCGGTGATCGAGGGCGCCGGCGGCATCGTCACGGACTGGAACGGCGAACCCATTACCGATGAAGGCGACAAATCCTTGCACGCCATCGCTGCCGGCGACCGCCGCGTGCATGCGCAGGCGCTAAGAATTCTCTCTGCCTGAAAAATTCTCCAGCTTCTCCGGCAGCGGCGATCCCGGCACGAACGCATCGAACGCCGCCCAGAATTGCGCGCGGATCGCGTCGCTCTCCATCATGATCTCATGCCGCGCAGCAGGAATCACAATCGCGCTGCCGGCCTTGAGCCGCAGCGCAAACCGCTCCACCATCGGCGTGGAAACAATTTCATCGCTGCCCGCCGCAATCACCAGCACGGGCGCTGGAATTTCCAGCGGATAGCGCAGCCCGGCGAATTTTTTCATCTGCGCAAAACAGGCCGCGACCCATCCCACAGTCGGATCGCCAATCGCCACCTGCGGAAAATTCCCTGCGACATCCGCATTACGCGCGTAGCGTTGCGGATCGGAGGTGAGCCGGTTGCCCTTGAAAGGCCGCGTCGAAATCGAGGTTGCGCCGCCGCCGGGCACATAGGCCTTGCCGCGCCCGCAGGCGCGCAAGCCGCGCGCCATCCACAGCGCCGAATTGGGCCGGGGCACATCATGAATGCCGATCATCGGCGCGGTGGTGACAAGCCGCTCCACAGGAAATTGCCGCTCATGCAGCGCCGCCAGCGCAATCGCCCCGCCCATGGAATGCGCCAGCGCAAACCACGGGCGCGGCAACTGTTCAGCCGCCGCCCATTCCGTGAAGGCCTGCAAATCCGCGAGATAATCCGCAAAGCGCCGGAC
>JBOFFO010000565.1:0-2166 GCA_051648665.1 Beijerinckiaceae bacterium
AGGCCCTGCATGGCCTCATGCATCGCGCCCTGGTCCTGCCCGCGTTCCCGCAGCAACTCGGTGCGCCCGCGCTCCATGAAGCGCAGATAGGAGGCGTGATAGACGACGCCGGAAAAATCCGTGTCCTCATAATAGATGCGGATGGAAATACGGTTGGCTGGATCAGGATCGGGCAACGGGCGCTCCCAGATCGACAAGGACAATTTCCGGCGGCATGCCGATACGCACCGGCAGAATGCTGCATCCCAGCCCGCCGGACACGATCAGGTGACGATTATTCTCAATGATATGGCCGTAATCATAGCGCCGGCCATAATGCGATGGCACGATGAAGGAACGCCCGAACAGCCGCACCTGCCCGCCATGCGTATGTCCAGCCAGCGTCAGCGAAACGCGCGCACTCATTTTCGGAAAGGCGTCCGGTTCATGGATCATCGCAATAACCGGCTCGTCCGAGGTAATTTTTGTCATCATGCCCGGCAAATCATCAACGCCGCGCTTAGGCCAGCGTGTATGGTTGCGGCCGATAATATCGAACGCGGTCTGGTCACCGAGCCCCGCAAGCCAGAAGGAAAAATCATTCTTTGTCAGCCGCACCGCATCATTTTCATAGACACGGATGCCCGCAGATTCCAGCGCACGCCCGGCAATGGTCGGTCCAGAAAGGCGGCGCAGCGCTTCAGTATCCGTCCACCAGTCATGATTGCCGAGAATGGCATGCACACCGAGCGGTGCGTGCAACTGGCCAAGAATGCGCGACCATGTGTCAACCGGCAGGGCTTCCAGTTTCAATTTCATGGTTGAGAGATAATCGCCGAGCAGCAGCACGATATCGGGCTTCAAGGCCAAGGTTTCAGTAACAATCTGTTCAGCCCGCCTTTCATCCATCCAGGGCCGGCAGAAATGAAAATCCGCCAGCACGGCCATGCGCAAATGCTTGTCCGCCGGCCAGCGGGGCGGAATAAGAGAATAACGCTGCACATTGAGCCGGTAGAGCGGTTCAACCAGAACACCATAGGCGCCGAGCGCCGCACCAAATGCGGCGGCGGCACCCGTCGCTTGCAGAAAACGACGACGCGTGATCACGCGTCGTCACCATCGCTGAACAGGCCGAATTGCGACGCCTCGCGCTTCGGCGCAGCAAGCCCTAGATGCCGGAAGGCGTGGTCGGTGAGCAACCGCCCGCGCGGCGTGCGCTGCAAAAATCCCTGCTGGATGAGATAGGGCTCGATAATATCCTCGATCGCATCGCGCGGTTCGGACAACGCCGCCGCGATTGTTTCAATGCCGACAGGCCCGCCACCGAAATTCTTCGCGACCATGCTGAGATACCGCCGGTCCATTTGATCGAGCCCGAGCCGGTCCACATCGAGCAGTTGCAGCGATTTATCCGCAATCGTGCGTGTCACTTCCGTTGCGCCATCGACGGTCGCGAAATCACGCACGCGCCGCAAAAGCCGCCCCGCCACACGCGGCGTGCCGCGCGCCCGCCGCGCAATCTCGTTGGCCCCATCATCCGTCATGCCAAAGCCAAGCACGCGCGCACCGCGCTTCACGATAAATTCGAGTTCCTCGACCGTATAGAAATTCAGCCGCACGGGGATGCCGAACCGGTCGCGCAGCGGCGTGGTCAGCAATCCGGCGCGCGTCGTTGCGCCAACCAGTGTAAATTTCGGCAAATTAATTTTGACAGACCGCGCCGCCGGCCCCTCGCCGATAATGAGATCGAGTTCATAATCCTCCATCGCCGGATAGAGAATTTCCTCGATCGCCGGGTTGAGGCGATGGATTTCATCGATAAAGAGAACATCGCCCTCTTCAAGATTGGTGAGCTGTGCGGCGAGATCGCCGCGTTTGGCAATCACCGGCCCGGCGGTGGACCGGAAATTCACGCCCATCTCGCGCGCGATGATCTGCGCCAATGTGGTTTTGCCCAACCCCGGCGGCCCGACAAACAGGATATGATCGAGCGGCTCGCCGCGCTTCTTCGCGCTCTCGATGAACACCTGCAAATTCGCCCGCGCCGCCGCCTGGCCGACAAACTCGCTGAGCATCTGCGGCCGCAAGGACGCATCCTGCGCATCATCCTCGCGCTTGGTGCCGGAGATGAGGCGTGTGGTCATGCGTGCGTCCTATCCGATTTTGGCGGGCGGCGAAATGAAGCCA
>JBOFFO010000566.1:0-5812 GCA_051648665.1 Beijerinckiaceae bacterium
GATTTCGCCATGGATTCGCTGATGGCCTTCACGCGCCGCTTCAAGGGCGCGGACTTGCTGATGCGGTCGGACCGGCTGACGGCGGACGAATCGAAGGGCCTGCCGCCGGCGTATGAACTGGCGTGGAACCACACCACGCTGCGGGCGCTGCGGGTTGATCCGGCGATCACCTATTTGCAAGTGCTGTATCCATTCCCCGATGTGGAGCCGCTGGTGGATAAAATCCACGCCCATTTCGGCGATGAGGTCGGCGCGCATCTGGAATTTGTGCGCTTCGACGGCAAAGTGACGGCGTTCGGCCTGCCGCTGGTGAAATTCACTACGGAGGAGCGGCTGGAAGAGATCATGCGCATCCATGAGGATATGGGCGCGCCGATTTTCAACCCGCACCGGTACACGCTGGAGGAGGGCGGCATGAAGCAGACCGACGCGGTGCAACTCGCCTTCAAGCGCGACGCCGATCCGCAGGGGCTGCTTAACCCCGGAAAAATGATTGCGTGGGAGGATCCGGATTACGATTACCGCTCCGGCAAGACGTTCCTGTTCCGTGGCCTAGAGGCCTGACAGGAAGGCGCAGCGGTGGACTTGTTAACCGCAGAAGGGTAAGCCGCGCGCCATGTTCAAACGCCTGTATGACTGGGTTCTGGCGCTCGCCCACAGCCCGCGTGCGCCGGCTGCGCTCGGCGCGGTCTCCTTTGCGGAAAGTTCGTTCTTCCCCATCCCGCCGGATGTGATGCTGGTGCCGATGGTGATGGCCAAGCCGCACAAGGCGTGGAATTACGCGGCCATCGCCACCATCACGTCTGTGCTTGGCGGCATTGCCGGCTACGCCATTGGCGCGCTCGCCTACAACACGCTCGGCGTGTTGCTCATCAGCCTCTATGGCTATGGCGACAAGATGGAGGCGTTTCTCCAAAGCTACAGGGATTACGGCCACTGGATCATCCTCATCAAAGGGCTGACGCCAATTCCCTACAAGCTGGTGACGATTGCATCAGGCATCGCCGGCTATGATCTGTTCTGGTTCATCGTTTTGTCGCTGATCACGCGGGCCGGGCGCTTTTATATGGTTGCCGGCGTGCTCAATAAATTCGGCGGGCCTATCAAGGCGTTCATCGAGCGTAACCTGACGCTGGTGGGCATTCTGACGCTGGCGGGCATTATTGGCGGCTTTGTCATCGCCAAATATTTCTTTTGAGGGCGGAGGCACGCATGGCCATGCCGCAATATACCGGGCGCGCCAAAGCGGCCTGGTTTGTGTTTCTCGTCGCCTTCGCGACGATTGCCGGGGCGTGGATCTTCGAATGGCTCGGCTACGCGCCGTGCAAGCTGTGCCTGCAACAACGCTATGCCTATTACGCCGCGTTGCCGCTGGCGCTGCTGGCGACATGGCTGGCGGTGAAGCGCAGCAGCGTTGCGGCGGCTTTGCTCGCGCTGGTGGCGCTGATTTTTTTCGGCAGCGCCCTTTTTGGCGCGTGGCATGCGGGCATTGAGTGGGGCTATTGGGCTGGCCCGGCGGATTGCGCGCCCGCAAGGCCGACCGCGCTCGGCGCGGGCGGCGGGCTTTTGCAGCAGATGCAGACGACGCGCGTGATTAGCTGCACCGAACCGGCGTTGCGGATTTTTGGCCTGTCATTGGCGGGCTGGAATGCGGTGATCTCGTCAGCGCTGGCTGCGCTGGCCTTGCACGGCGCATTCAGGGCGCGGGCGTAATCCTCCTGGCCTTGACGCGGCCTGTGCGGGTGCGTTCTTTTTGAATGGAACGCATGGCCGGGGATGTATCATGAAACCATTGTTGGCTTTGATTTTGCTGCTGGCTGGCGCTGGCGTGGCACAGGCGCAGACGCTGCAATTCTCGCCGCAGGTGACCCTGAAAATCGGCCAGTCCGCCATCCTCAATGGCGCGCGCGCCAATCAATGCGGTGCGCCCGCGCCGGACTGGGCGACGGTGCGCACATGGCTGCCGCCGACGGATCTGGGCACCTTTGCCGATGCGGGCCTGCAAAAGAAATTCAGCGATTCCTGCCGGGGCGAAGTGGCGGTGCGTGCTGTGCGGTTTACCGCGCGCAAGACGGGCAGCGAGCGCATGCGGCTGTTTGGCGATCAACTGACGGTGAGCGTGCAATAGCGGCACGATGCTGCCTTACGGCGTGCGCATCAGCGCGATTTTATAGGGATACAGCGTGCCGGTCATGACGCCGTCGCGCAGCGCGGGGTCGTTGTTCATGATCACGCGGGCCGCCGCCTCGTCATCTGCCTCGAAGATCGCCAGCCCCATCGTGTCCGGTCCGGTGGTCTGGGTGCGGCCGACCAGAAACATCACGCCTGCATCCGTCATCTTTTGCACATAGGCGAAATGGGCCTGCACCGCAGCGGTTTCTCGCTCCGTCAGGCCAGTTTGGAGCATGTCAGGCCGCGCCGGCCGCAGTACATACAGAAATTGCGGCTTGCCCTTGTCCATCATGCGACCTGCCGTCACGCCGCACCGGCGCGCAGCAGGTCGAGCACATGCACAAGGCCGACCGGCTTGCGGTTGTCGGCGACGATCAGCGCGGCATGTTTGCGGGAATCGACAATTTCCAATGCTTCCGCCAGCAGTGTGCCGGGCTCGATGGTTGTCGGTTTTTTTGTCATCACCTGTTCGACGCGCTGCGTGGTCAAATCCGCACTCATGTGCCGGCGCAAATCGCCGTCCGTGATGATGCCGGCGAGCAAGCCTTGCGCATCGGTGACAATGACGCAGCCAAAGCCCTTGGCGCTCATCATGGCAATGGCGTCACGCATGACTGTTCCTTCCGGCACCAGCGGTAATTCATCGCCGCCATGCATGATCGTGGCGACGGTCTTTAATTGCGCACCCAATCTCCCGCCGGGATGGAAAATGCGGAAATCCTGGGCGGAGAAGCCGCGGCCTTCGAGCAACGCAACGGCCAGCGCATCGCCAAGGGCCAGCTGCATCGTGGTCGATGTCGTCGGGGCCAGCCCGTTCGGACAGGCCTCCTGCGCCTTCGGCAGGGCGAGGCAGACATCGGCCTCACGGCCCAGGGCAGAGTCCGCATTTGAGGTAATCGCGATGAGCGTCACGGCGAAGCGGCGGGAATAGCGCACGAGGTCGGCGAGTTCCGCCGTCTCGCCGGACCATGACAGGGCGAGAATGGCGTCGTCATGCTGGATCATGCCGAGATCGCCGTGGCTCGCCTCTGCCGGATGGACAAAATGGGCGGGCGTGCCGGTCGAGGCGAGCGTCGCCGCGATCTTGCGGCCGACATGGCCGGATTTGCCCATGCCGGTGACGATCACGCGCCCCGTGGCGCGGGCGAGGCGGGCCACCGCATCGGTGAAGGGCGCGCCGAGCGGGCCGGCGAGGGCGACGCGCAGGGCCTCCAGCCCGTCGCGCTCGGTCGCGATGGCGGCGATGCCGGCGGCCAGGGCTGGCGAAGGAGCAGACGGAGCGGATGCGGGCTTGGTCATGCCCGCGCGCATATCACGGGCCGGGCGCTGCCGCGAGGGGCCGGGCGCTGCCGGACTGTAACCCCTCCTTAACCACGTTCCTTCTAGTTTCCTTAACCATGCCGGTGCGGATGGTCCGTGCCGGGCGATGCCGTGATGAAACGATTCAGCCGCCTGTCCCTGCCCGGCCTGTCCGGACCGACGCGCGCCCTCGCCTTTGGCGCGGTGGGAATCGGCTGTGTGCTGGCCGGCGCGAAGGTTGTGGCCTTCGCGCAGGAGGTCGTCCTGCCGACGATCATGCGGCCCACAGTCACTGGCGAAACCATCGATGGGCCGGACCCGCGCCGCCGCCCCCGTCTGCGGCAGGCGGAAGGCACGTTGCCGCGCACCCAAAGGCAGGCCATTTCCCCGACGCGGCGCAACCCGCATGCCAACGCCCTGCCGCTGGAAGCAACCCGCAAGGTGGAACCCAATGCCCTGCGCCGCACCAGCGCGCCGTCCCTGACGCCACCGCCGCCGCTGCCAGCGCCGCGCCGCCGCCCCGACGCGGACCCTTACGCGCCGCTCGGCTTTAATGTCGGCAGCATGGTGCTGCGCCCGGCGCTCGATTTGGATGGCGGCTACGATTCCAATCCCAACCGCCAGCCCGGCGCGGTGAAAGGCTCAACCTTCGTGCGGCCCGGCGTGGAATTGCGCGCCAATTCCAACTGGTCCACCCATTCCTTCGACGGTTTGCTGCGCGGCAGCTATACCGCCTACCAGAATGCGCCGTCCGCCAACCGGCCCGAGCTTGAGGCGCGGGGAACGCTGCGGCTCGATCTCAATCAGTCCACGAATATCCAGACCGATGTGCGGGCGCGGATCGGCACGCAATCGCCGCTCTCGACCAATCTGCCGTTCAGCACCAGCGAACGGCCGCTGACTTACCAATATGGCGCATCGCTCGGTGTGAATCACACCATCAACCGGCTGACCATCGGCTTGCGCGGTGATGTGGACCGCTCGACTTTCGACGATGCAAAAGGTGCGAGCGGCACGACGATCCAGCAGGGGGACCGCAACCAGACGCAATATGCGGCGGCGTTGCGCCTGACCTATGAGATGACGCCCGGCCTCAAGCCCTTTGTCGAAGTGAAGGCGGACACGCGCCGGCGCGACCAGAGCGTCGATGCGGCTGGTTACCGGCGCGATTCGATGGGGATATCCGCCAAGGCCGGTGCAGCGCTGGAAGTGTCGCGCACGCTCGTCGGTGAGGTCGCCGTTGGCTACGAGGCGCGCAAATATGAGGATGCGCGGCTGCGCGACCTGCGCGGCGTGATCGGTGAAGCGTCGCTGATCTGGTCGGTGTCGCCGCTGACCACCATTGGCCTGCGCGCGACCACGACGCTGGATGAAGCGACCAGTGCGGGCGTCACCGGTGCGATCACGCGCAAGGCGACGATGGAGGTGGCGCATGCGCTGTTGCGCAACCTCACCATCACCGGCGCAGCCAGCGTGCAGCGCGCGGATTACAAGGGTTCATCGCTGCATGAGGAATCGCTCAGCGGTTCGGTGCGGATGGAATACAAACTCAACCGCAGCCTGAGCGTGCGGGCCGGCTTCACCCATGAGCGGCTGAAATCATCGGCGCCCGGCGCGGATTATACCGCGAATATGTTCAGCGCAGGGTTGAGATTGCAGTATTGATTTTTGATTGGCGCATGACGGCCTATTGAATTTCAACCCAACAGCTTTTTCGCTTCAGCCTTGAAATTTGCGCCGAGTTCCTTGTCGGTCAGTGCATAGGCAACATTCGCCATCAAAAATCCGAGCTTCGATCCGGTGTCGTAAATCTCGCCATCGAAGCGCACGGCATGGAAGGCCTGCTGCTCCGCCAGTTTAATCATGGAATCGGTCAGCTGGATTTCATTGCCCGCGCCTTTTTCCTGCGTCGCCAGCAGGCCAAAGATTTCCGGCTGGAGAATATAACGCCCGGTGATGTGCAGGTTCGACGGCGCGGTGCCGGGCTTGGGCTTTTCCACCATGCCGGTGATTTTCGAGACTTTCGCCGCGCGGTCCTCGACGCCGACGATGCCATATTGATGGGTCTGGTCGTCCGGCACGGGCGACACGGCAATATGGTTGCCGCCATGCTGGTTATAGGCGTCGATCATTTCTTTCAGGCAGGGCACATTGCCCTTGTGCAGCATGTCCGGCAGCAGCAGGGCGAAGGGCTCGTCGCCGACAATATCGCGCGCGCACCACACGGCATGGCCAAGGCCAAGCGGGGCCTGCTGGCGGGTGAAGCTGGTGGTGCCGGCCTTCGGCAATTGCGCGGCGAGTGCGGCCAGCTCCTTCTGCTTGTTGCCGCGCTCGCTCAGCG
>JBOFFO010000567.1:0-2023 GCA_051648665.1 Beijerinckiaceae bacterium
TGCTCCCGCGCCAGATCCTGCGCCAGCGCGTTGAGCCACGCCGCTTTCAGGCCCTTCTCGCGATCGACGAGGAGGGAAGAGCCGACCTTCACGACGATGCGTTTGAAATCCGACAGAGCCGGCGTGGTCACGGCCGCCACTCCGTCTGCACATCGTCCTCCGCCAGCGGCTCAGGCGCGGCCGGTTTTGGTTCAGCGGCGCGCGCTTCTTCAATCGGCACCATCAGCGCGCGCAGAATATCGTCGATGCCGCTGCGGGTGGCCGCCGACAGCACAAACGGTTTTTTCTTCGCCGCGCGTTTCAGCCGCGCCACCTGATCCTTCAATTGCTCCGGCGTCAGCGTATCAGCCTTGGACAGCGCAACAATTTCCGGCTTGTCAGCGAGGCCATGGCCATAGGCCTCCAGCTCCTTGCGGACGATCTTGTAATCCTTGCCCGCATGGTCGCCACCGCCATCGACGAGATGCAGCAGCACCCGGCAGCGCTCGACATGACCGAGAAAACGGTCACCGATGCCGCGCCCCTCATGCGCGCCCTCGATGAGGCCGGGAATATCGGCCAGCACAAATTCGCGCCCGTCGATGCGCACGACGCCCAGGCCGGGATAGAGCGTGGTGAAGGGATAATCGGCAATCTTCGGTTTCGCCGCTGTCACGGATGCGAGAAAGGTCGATTTGCCGGCGTTCGGCAGGCCGACAAGGCCCGCGTCGGCAATCAATTTCAGGCGCAGCCAGATCGCCGTCTCCTCGCGCTGCTGGCCGGGGTTGGCGTGGCGCGGAGCCTGATTGGTGGAGGTGGTGAAATGCAGGTTGCCGAACCCGCCATTGCCGCCCTTGAACAGCACCATGCGCTGACCGACCGTGGTGATGTCGGCGAGCAATGTCTCATTGTCCTCGGCGAAAATCTGCGTGCCCGCCGGCACGCGCAGGATGACATCCGCCCCCTTCGCCCCGTGGCGGTTACGGCCCATGCCATGCATGCCGGTCTTGGCCTTGAAATGCTGCTGGTAGCGGTAATCGATCAGCGTGTTGAGGCCGTTGACGCACTCGACCACGACATCGCCGCCGCGCCCGCCATCGCCGCCATCGGGGCCGCCATATTCAATGAACTTCTCACGCCGGAACGACACTGCGCCCGCGCCGCCGTCCCCGGCCTTCACATAGATTTTCGCCTGATCAAGAAATTTCATGCGCGCGTCTTAGGGGAAATGGCTGGGGGAGGCAAAGCTGTGCATATATAGGGATATATTCCTTGACATGCGCAACGCCGTGTGTCATGGCTCGGCTATGCAATGGAAAGAAATCGCATGACGGCCCGTGTGGATCATTGGAACAAGGAATTCGACGCCGCCTTTCACCGGTTGCGTTGGCATTTGCGGCTCGACGAACTGGTTCAGCGCGCCGAGGCCCTTGCCGGTATCCTGCGAAAATATACCCCGGACCAACCGCGCATTCCGGCTGGCCAAGCCGACGGCGGGCAATGGACGTCTGGCGGTGGCGGATTGGTTCGCGTTGCTGGCGGATTTGAACCGCAGCATATGGAGATGACAGTTCAATCCTTCAAATCCAAATATTGCCTTGGAGAAATACGCGGCAAACTGCCGAATGACTTCAATGATATGACCATCGCAGAGGTCATTGAATTGCGTAACGCAGGCAACAAAAAGGCAATACTATGCATTAAGCTTCTTGGCCAAGATCGGTTTAGAAAATGAAATCAGAAGTCAAACGTCCAACTCAGATGCGCGGCCTTACAGGCTTACTCGAGTTTCTCGAATATCTTCAGCGCCGAAAGATTTGGTATACACTTGCGCATCTACGCAATGACTCCATCATGGTCACATTCACTCTTGTTGGCTACCGCGTCGAAGTTGATTTCTTTGACAGTGGGGTCGAATTTAGTATTTTCACAGGTAGCGAAGACGTTTTTACGGAGGAAGCTGATTTATTTGCGCTCATTGATCGAGTGCGTGAAGATGAGTAAGCCAACAACGATCAAAGGTCTCTCCGGTTTGCTTGCTTTT
>JBOFFO010000568.1:0-3873 GCA_051648665.1 Beijerinckiaceae bacterium
AGCATGGCCACGCCCAGTTCCGGATTGGTCAGGCCCAGCATCACGCGGTTCCCTTCTGCGCCGCTTCGGCCTGTTCGAGAATGAGCTTTTCGGTTTCTTCCACATCATGCAGCCGCGACGGCCACACCCCGGTTTTCAGCGCAACAATGCAGCGCGCCACCTCCGCCGCGCCCTGCAGCACCATCAGCCCGCCGACAATCGGGATCAGCGTCTTGAAGTGATAGAGCGGCGGCCCATTGGGGGAATTCGAGGAATGCTCCTTCATCAGCCAGGAAAAGGCTGCGAATTTGTAGCCCGCATAGGCGAGCGCGAGAATGCCTGGAAAGAAAAACAGAAAATATAGTACGAGATCGATCGCGGCCTGCCGCCGCACCGGCCATTGCCGGTAGAGAAAATCGCCGCGCACATGGGCGTTGCGCGCCAGCGCATAGGGGCCGGCGAGCATGAAGAGCGTGCCATAGAGAATATAGCTGGCGTCAAAGGCCCATTCAGTGGGCGCGCGCAGCACATAGCGCATGAACACTTCATAGCTCATGGCGAACGTCAGAATGACAATGGACCATGCGCTGATTTTACCGACACCTGTCGACACGGCATCGATGCCATGCAGGACGGCATTCAGTGACGGCTCGCCTTTGCGGCGGGCGATCACGATGGCGATGCCAAGAAAAATCACAGCCGCAATGGCAATGACAATCATGAGCCTGTTCAGGTCAGGGGACGAAATGTTGCCCATGCGGGATATGCTTTGTGCTGCGGTGCGTTGACCTGTTGGGGACACAATAAAACGGCGGGCGCATCATGCTCGCCCGCCGCTCTGCTTCGTCTGACCGTGTCAGATCTTCAGAAAATGCTGCGATGCCATCGTGCGGTTGGGCGTGTTGGCGCGTTCATAGGCCAGCGTGCGCTTGGCCCAGGCCATCTGGCTGTCCACCACCTTCTTGAAGAAAGCATTTTCCGCGCCGAGCTTGTCGATCACCTTGGTCCAGGATTCAAGCTGCGCTTTCAGCACCGCCTCCGGCGTCTCGATGATATTCACGCCCTTGGCCTTCAGCGCCTCCATGTCCTTGGAATAGCGGTCGAGCGCCTTCCACAGCATGTCGGACGATGCGGACTCGGCGGAATATTTCACCACCGCCTTCAACTCCGCCGGCAGCGCGTCGAATTTCGCCTTGTTGAAGATGATCTCGAAGCTCTCGGCATCCTGATGGAACGAGCGCAGCATGTAGGTCTTCGAAACATCGGCGAAGCCGAGCAGCGAATCGGAGGAGGGGTTGTTGAACTCCGCCCCGTCGATCACGCCGCGTTCCAGCGCCGGCACGATTTCGCCACCGGCCAGAATGGTCACGGCGGTGCCCATTTCGCGCATCAGGTCGGCGGCAAGGCCGACAGTGCGGTATTTCAGGCCCTTGAAATCATCGGCCGAGGTGATCGGCTTCTTGAACCAGCCCAGCGGCTGGCACGGCATCGGTCCGGTCAGGAAGCCGACGAGATTGAGCTTCAGCGTGGTCTGCACCAGCTCGTTGTAGAGTTCGTAGCCACCGCCATAGTTCATCCAGCCCAGAAAGGAGTTGGCGTCCCAACCCAGAGCAGGCGGCGTGCCGAACAGGGAGAAAGCCTTGTTCTTGCCGTACCAGTAGGCGCAAACGCCGTGGCCGCCATCGAGAATGCCGGCGTGAACCGCATCCTGCATCTGGAAGGCGGGGACAACCGCGCCCGCAGCGAGCACATCGAGCTTCAGGCGGTTGCCGCCCATTTCGTTCACGCGCTTGGCGAAGTCCTGCGCAAATTCATGGAAGATGTCCTTCGTCGGCCAGGTGGACTGGAATTTCCAGGTCACGGTCTGCGCCCGGCTGACCTGCGGCATGGCGACCGTGGCGGCGCCGCTGGCTGCGGCGACCTTGATAAATTTACGGCGCGACGATGTCTTATCTGAAACGGTGGTCATGGTTCCTCCCCGGAGCCGTTGTGCGGTGCAAACCGCTTGCTGCCGCGTTATTCGCGATCGGCGCGCACCATGACTCACTTTTGCGTGCCGTCAAACGGCATGACGTTGTCCGTGCAAGAAAAAAGGCGCTGACCAACCGGCAGCGCCTTCAATTCAATGTGAACGGATTAGTTTTACGCTGTCGCCGTCACCCAGTCCGCCGTTTTTGCCAGCGCCCGCTCGAACCGGTCGAACATCTCGTTGATCTCTGCTTCGGAAATGACCAGCGGTGGACAGAACGCGACGCGGTCACCGCCCAGCGGCCGTACGATCAGCCCTTCGGCCTGCGCGAAGCCGACGCATTTCGCCGCGACGCCCTTCTTCGGGTCGAAGGACTTCTTGGTGGGCTTGTCGGCGACCAGTTCGATACCGCCGATCAGGCCAAGCGCTTTGGCTTCGCCCACAAGCGGATGCTCGATCAACCCTTCGAGCCGCTTCACGAAGGTCGGGGATTTTTTCTGCACGGCCGCGACAATGTTCTCGCGCTCATAGATGTCCAGCACCTTCATCGCCACCGCGCAGGCGACGGGGTGGCCGGAATAGGTGAAGCCGTGACCAAACGTGCCGATCTTGCGACTTTCATCGAGCATGGCCTGATACATCGGCTCGTCGATCAGCACGGCGCCGAGCGGCATGTAGGCGGAGGTGATCGCCTTCGCCACCGAAATGGTGTGCGGCTTCATGCCCAGCGTGGTTGAGCCGAACATGTTTCCGGTGCGCCCGAATGCGGTGATCACCTCATCAGCGATGAGCCGCACATCATATTTGTCGAGCACGGCCTGCACCGCCGCGAAATAGCCCCGGGGATGCATGATTGCACCGCCCGCGCCCAGCACCGGCTCGGCAATGAAGGCGGCGACCGTATCCGGCCCTTCGCGCAGGATCATGTCTTCGATTTCCGCCGCGAGCCGCTGCGAATATTGCTCCTCACTCTCGCCCGGTTCCGCAAAGCGGTAATGATGCGGGCAGGAGGTGTGCAGCACATTCGCGATGGGAAGATCGAAATCGATGTGATTGTTCGGCAGGCCGGTGAGTGAGGCCGAGGCGATGGTGACGCCATGATAGCCCTTCAGGCGTGCGATGATTTTTTTCTTCTTCGGCCGGCCCAGCGCATTGTTCATATACCAGATCAATTTCATCTGGCTGTCGTTGGCTTCCGATCCGGAGCAGGTGAAAAACACCTTGGAAATCGGCACCGGCGCAATTTCCTTGAGTTTTTCCGCCACCTCGATCGCCGGGTCATGGCTGCGGCCGGAGAACAGATGGGTGTAGGACAGTTTCTTCAACTGCTCCGTGGCCGCATCAATCACCTCCTCATGGCCATAGCCGAGCGAGGCGCACCACAGCCCGGCCATGCCTTCGATATATTCCTTGCCCGCCGTGTCATAAACGAACACGCCCTTGCCGCGCTCCAGCACCAGCGGCCCGGCTTCGCGATGCGCAGCGAGTTGCGTGTAGGGATGGATCAGCGTTTCGATGTCGCGGGTTTGCAGATTGGTGAGCAAGGCCGTGCTCCTCTCAGCCGGGAATTGATGCGGCATCGAACAGGATGCGTTGCGGCTGCACAACCCCGGCCTGCGCCCGGCCGCCCCGCGCCAGCGTCAGGCGCGGCCGGTCAGATGGTTTTGCCGGGGAAACGGCAATGGTCGGCGATGACGCAGCGATGGCACTCCGGCTTGCGCGCCTTGCACACATAACGTCCGTGCAGGATCAGCCAGTGATGGGCGTGGAGCAGAAAATCCGGCGGCACACGCTTGAGCAAACCCAGCTCCACCGCCAGCGGATTTTTGCCCGGCGCGATGGGAATGCGGTTCGACACCCGGAACAGGTGCGTATCCACCGCAATCGTCGGCTGGCCGAAGGCGATGTTGAGCACGACATTGGCC
>JBOFFO010000569.1:0-1651 GCA_051648665.1 Beijerinckiaceae bacterium
CCGCCGCAGGTGATGGCGCTGTCCCACGGATTTTCGGTGCGGCCATAGAGCGGATTTTCCGTCACCGCGCGCATGGAAAATTCCGGCGTGTTGGTGATGCCGATGATGACCGCGCCTGCCTTTTTCAGATTGGCGACGACGGGTGAATCATCAGGCGCGATATTGTCCTTGTAGGCGGGCACGCCGTTGCTGTTGGGATAGCCCTTCGTATCGACATTGACCTTCACGGTGACCGGCACGCCGTGGAGGATGCCCGTGGCTACGCCGCGCGCCTGCGCGGCATCCTTGTTGGCGGCATCCTTGAGTGCGGCGTCACCGCAATCGATCACCACGGCATTGATGGTGGGATTTTTCGCGCGCATGCGCTCCACGGCGGATTGCACCGCCTCGCGCGCCGAAAATTTTCTGCTGCGGATGCCCTCCGCCAGATCGACCGCCGACCATTGCCAGAGTGCCCCGTCAGTCATGCTTCGCTCCCGCTATTTCTTTTTCAGGTCAGGGCGGCGCTGAACCGTAATCGCCTCGGCCTGCGCCCGCCGCCACGCCGCAATCCTTGCATGGTCGCCGGACAGAAGCACCTCCGGGATTTGCATGTCTCGCCAGACGCGCGGGCGGGTGTAGTGCGGATATTCGAGCAGCCCGCCCTCGAAACTTTCGTCCGCTCCGGATTCGGTCTTGCCCATCACGCCGGGGATCAGCCGCACGCAGGCATCGAGCAGCACCATTGCGCCCAACTCTCCGCCGGAGAGCACATAATCGCCGATAGAAATTTCTTCGAGTCCGAGGCCATCGATGGCGCGCTGGTCGAGCCCCTCGAACCGGCCGCAGACGAGAATGACGCCCGGCCCTGCGCTCAGGCTGCGCACGCGCGCCTGCGTCAGTGGCGCGCCGCGCGGGGAGAGAAAAATTCTTGGACGCGGATCGTCTGGCAGCGCCACCGCCGCCAGTGCATCTGCCATCACGTCGCAGCGCAGCACCATGCCCGCGCCGCCGCCGGCGGGCGTATCATCGACAGAACGGTGCTTGCCGATGCCGTGATCCCGGATAGTTTTCGTTTCCAGCGACCACAGGCCGCGCGCGAGCGCATCGCCGCTGAGCGACGCGCCGAGCGGCCCCGGAAACATCTCCGGAAACAGGGTCAGCACCGTGGCGCGAAAACTCACGCCGCGCGATCCCGCAACAGGCCCGTATCGAAAGCCGTGAAATCCCTGATGCAGGCGATGACATTGTCATAGGCGGAAAAATCAGCGGCGCGCAGCATGGTCAGCATCGCCACCGCCTTCATGCCGGCATTGCGCGCGGCTTCCACGCCGAGCGGCGCATCCTCGAACACGAGGCAATTTTCCGGCGCAACGTTCATGCGGTCGGCGGCGGCCAGAAACATGTCCGGGTGCGGCTTGCCGCGAAAGCCTTGCGAGGGCGACACGATGGTGGCGAAACGGTCGCGGATATTCAGCGTATCAAGCACCACAGCGATATTGCCGGGAGGCGCTGCCGTGCCAACGGCGCAGGGGATGCGGCGGTCGGCGGCGGCGGTCATCACATCGGCAAAGCCGTCAAGCGCGCGAACGCGCGGCGCATAGATGTCGCGATACAGCGCTTCCTTTTCCTCGCCCAGCGCCAGCAATTCCGCTTCCGATTTGCCTGGCAT
>JBOFFO010000570.1:0-3876 GCA_051648665.1 Beijerinckiaceae bacterium
GTGATTGCGGCACAAACCTGGCTGATGATGCTCGGCAACAATGGATTGCTGACGCGCACGCTGGCGGATTGGGGCATCGCCTTGCCCAGCTTCTATGGCTGGACCGGCCTGATTACGGTGATGACATTCATCTATTACACCTATGTGTATATCGGCACGCTGGCGGCCATCCGTGGTTTTGATGTGCAACTTGAGCATGCAGCGCAAAGCCTCGGGACATCGCCGGCGCTTTCGCGCTGGAAGGTGCTTGTGCCGGTGCTTCTGCCGTCCATTCTGGCCAGCGCCTTGCTGGTTTTCACGCTCGTTGTCGGCAATTTCGCCGTCGCGACAATTCTTGGTCACAAAGTAGAGCTGCTCTCGGTCATCACTTATCAGACATTTGTTTCTGAAGTCGGCGCGGATCCTGTCATGCAGTCAACGCTGGCAAGCGTTTCAATTGCGCTGGTGGCGATCGTGCTGTTTGTGCAGCGATTCATCATCGGTCGCGGCAAGTTTGAAATCACATTGGGGCGCGGCGCTGTGCCACAACGCCTTTCCGGCTTGCCCGCAATGCTACTGGGTGGCGCGGCGGCTGTGGTCGTCTTGATTTCGCTGCTGCCACTGGCCAGCGTTATTGCCGGCGCTTTCACACGCGCGCGAGGACCGGTGATGCGGTGGGGCGAATGGACGACCGCCAATATGGAGCGGGTGCTGATCAACGCGCCTGACCCGATCATCAACACGCTGATTTATGCCGGCGTGGCAACGGTCCTGAGCCTGATGTTCAGCACAGGCGTTAGCTATCTGCTGGTCAAGAAGCGTAATGTATTGACGCCTGCGATTGACTATCTCGCCTCATTGCCGCTGGCGCTTTCCGGAACCGTCATTGGCATTGGCCTTGTCATGTCGTTCAATCGCGGCTGGCTGAGCCTGACCGGAACGGCAGCGATCATCGTGTTGGCTTATCTCATTCGCCGCCTGCCTTTCGGCGTCCGCAACGCCTCGGCTACACTCTACAATGTGCCAAACTCAATTGAGGAAGCGTCGATCAGTCTGGGGGTCCCGCCGCTACGATCGTTCCTGAATGTTGTCCTGCCCTTGATGATCCCGGCCATCGCAGCCGCAGGCATCCTTGTCTGGACCACGACGGTGGCAGAGTTGTCGGCTTCGGTGGTTGTCTATTCCGGCGGCAGGGAAACCTTGCCAATCCAGATTTTCCGCCTGATCGATTCCGGCCTGATGGCGCAAGCCTCTGCCTATGGGCTAGTACTGGTGACGATCATTCTTGTCCCGATCGTTGTCGCGACAACCGTCTTCAAGCTCGACATCTTCGGGGCGAAATAGGGATTGCGTCGCGCCGTTGCACCTTTAATCTCCGACCCAAAATAATACGCTTCATCTCCGGGAGAGAACAATGTTGAACCGCCGCCGTCTCTTCGCCGCGCTTGCCATAACAACCGCGACGACAACGATTGCGCCCGCATTCGCACAAACGGACCAGACGGCGGGCAATGTCGTCATTTACACCTCCAACAACCAGCAAGCGGTTCAGGCGGTGACCGATACCGCCTCGACATTGCTGCCCAAAATAAAAATCAACGCCATTACGGGTGGCAGCGGCCAGCTCTTGCGCCGTATTGAGGCAGAAACCGGCAAGACACAGGCCGATATTTTCTGGAGCTCCAGCCCCAACACGCTCGGCGCCTTCAAGTCACTGTACGAGCCTTACAAGTCGCCCAACGCTGCATCCATCCCTGTTGACCTGTCGGAGCCGGGCCAGCTCTGGACCGCAGCCAATATCCATGTGGTCGTCGCGATGCTGAACACCAGCCAGCTTGCCGGCAATGCCAAGCCGCGGACATGGACCGACCTGCTCGATCCGAAATGGAAGGGTAAAATCATCATTGCCGATCCGGCCAATTCTTCCACGGCCTACACCATTATCTGGGGCGTCAAGACGCTTTATGGCGCTGACGCCCTGAAGAAACTTGCTGCGAATGTTACCGTCACCAGCGCGGCCGCAACGGTGCTGCGCGCTGTGGCGCAGGGCGAATATGCCGTGGGACTGACGTTTGAATCCAATGCTTACGCCTATGTGGCCGGCGGCCAGAAGGACATTGAATTGCTCTATCCCGAGGATGGCACTTTTACGAGTCCTGAAAGCCTTGTACTGATCAAGGGGGCGCCAGCAGGCGAAGCGGCCAAGAAGGTCTATGATCTGCTGCTTGCCAAGGAAACGCAGATTGCATTGCTGGAATCAGCCTTCCGCCGCCCCAGCCGCAGCGACATTGATGTCACCAAGCATGTGAAACTGCCAAATCTGTCTTCTATCAAGGTTGCACCCATTGATGAGGCAGAAGCAGCCAAGCAACGCACGGCATTTCTCGCGGAATGGGCAGCGGCTGTCGCGGCTGCAAAATAACCGGCCGCTCAAAAATGGTGATCATGCTGCTACAGAAGGGCGATTGTACGCGTGCGAGATGCAATCCCGTCGATGCCGCTTGATGGCTTCATGGCGACTGCGCATGCGCTGGCCGACACCAGCCGTGCGATGTTGCGTGAAGCCGCTCAGCGTCGCCCTGATATGGATGTGAAGCCGGACCGCACCTTTGTCACATCCATGGACCGCGCCATTGAGGAGCGGTTGCGCGCGATGATCGCAAACCAATTTCCTGCCCATGGCATCTGGGGCGAGGAATTTGGCCGGGAAAATCCAGAGGCGGAATTTCAGTGGATTCTCGATCCGATCGACGGGACCGCGCAATTCATTGCAGGCATTCCCGTATACGCCACGCTGATTGCGCTGGCGCAAGGCGACCGGCCCATTCTGGGGTTGATGGATTTTCCGGCGACTGCAGAGCGCTGGACCGGATGTGAGGGACACCCCACACTGCACAATGGCACGCCGTGCCGTACGCAAGCCTGCGAAGGTCTGGCGCAAGCCATGATGTCCACCAGCAGCCCGGATTTTTACGCCAGCGCTGAGCGCCCTGTGCTCGATGCACTGCGCGCGGTAACGCGCTGGCGCATCTATGGCGGCGCGGCCATGAGTTACGCGCGCCTTGCATCAGGACGGACACAACTGGCCTGTGATACCGGATTTCAGGTCTATGATTTCGCCTGCTTTGCACCGATCATTGCCGGAGCAGGCGGCGTTGTGAGTGACTGGCGCGGCCAACCCCTGACTTTGCGTAGCGGTCATCAGGTTCTCGCGGCAGCAAGCCCTGCCATGCACGCTGAAGCGCTTGCTGTGGTCGAAGCCTGCTTGTCTTGAATATGAAATAAGCCGAGACTCGCACCGCCAGCACGCGGCGTCGATTGAAGGTCAGAGGATTTGGTGGCGGAACCAGTCTGGGGCTTGCTGGTCTCATGGATTATTTTCTGTGTTTACAGGGAAAGAACAGGGAATTGATGTCCGGGAACAGGGATTTGAATGGCGCAGAACAGGGAAGCGCGGACAAAATTCAGGGAAGCGGGATTGCAGGGTCAGGCGTCGTCTTCCTGAATGAGCAGCGTCATGGCGTATCCATCCTGCTGCCACATGGTTTGCATGGCGAATGCGCTGTCACTGCGAATATTCCATTCCAGAGGGTCTGTATCTTCATGGTCGGTGATGCGCTCAACCGATGCGGCCGGGACGGAGTTAGGAATTTTCGCGCCCACTGGCAGCTCGATGAACGGAAAACTCTCAGTCCGCTGAAAATAGCGGACGGTACCTGCCTGGCTGAAGACGATGGCGATAGGGCGGCTTGACAGTTCAACGTCGCGCCGCGCGATGGCTTCGCGGCTGACCTGGCACTGGTCGGCAATTTTTTCGACATGGGCGAGGTCAGGCGTCAGGCGTCGGTAGCGGTGCCAGTTCCAGGCGAGGTTCGATTCAATCTGGAACCACTGGCC
>JBOFFO010000571.1:0-1619 GCA_051648665.1 Beijerinckiaceae bacterium
CGCCGGCGCTCGCCGCGACATCGAGATCACCGGTGGTGTCGATGATGATTTTGCCGAGAATGGCCTGACGGCCTTCTTTCGTTTCGCAGATGACGCCGACAGCCTTGCCATCGCGCACGATGGTTCTGGAAAACCATGAGTGCAGCCGCACATCGACACCGGCCTCTGCAATCATCTCGTTGGAGACGCGCTTCCAGCCATCCGGATCGAAGGCGGAGGCCATGACAATCGGCATCGGCTTGCTTGATGAGCGGAAATCGAACAGCCCCCAATGCGCCCAGCGCTTGTAAGTATCCCAGCCCTGCCGCTGATCCTCCTTCGGCGGATAGACCGCAGCGCCGATCAATTTCATGCGCTCAATCATTTCCATGCAGATGCCGGTGACCGTGACCTCATAGCCATTGGTCATGTCATCGAGCACGAGGACCATGCCGCCCGAGGCAAGCCCGCCGAGGTAAGGGTAGCGTTCGATCAGCGTGACGCTGCATCCTTCGCGGCGCGCTGCGAGCGCCGCGGCAAACCCTGCCGGTCCGCCGCCAACGACAACAACATCGGCCTGTGCCGCAACGGGAATCCGTGCACCAGATTCCATTTCATGGTCAGACATGAACGTCTCCCCTAGACAGTGACTGGCGGCCGCCAGCGAATGGCGAGACGCTCAATAAACGTGATCAGCAGAAAAAAGCAGACCGAGAACAATGATCCGACGATAACCGTCGCATAGAGCATCGCGCTGTCGAAATTATAGGTCGCCTGAATGATGAGCGCGCCAATGCCCACGGTCGAACCAATCCATTCACCGACGATTGCGCCGATTACCGCTGTCGATGCGGCGATTTTCAATGCGCTGAACAGGTAGGGCAGCGCATTGGGCAGGCGCAGCTTAAAAAAAGTCTCGCGTTTGCTGGCCGATAGAACCTTCATCAGTTCCAGCGCCTGCGGGTTTACGGATTCAAGCCCGCGCACCATGTTCACGAGCGTCGGAAAGAAACAGATCAGTGCGGCAATCGCAATTTTTGGTTCCATGCCATTGCCCAGCAGCAGCACCAGAATCGGCGCCTTCGCGACAACGGGTATGGTGTTGATCAGCACCACAACGGGAAAGAACGCCTGTTCCAGCGATTTCTTGTGCACGAAAGCCGTCGCGATCACGATCGCCGCGAAGTTGCCGAGCAAAAAGCCGAGAATGGCCTCGGTTGCCGTCGGCAGCAGATTGGTCATCAGCACATCGAATTTGTTGACGAGCGTGACCGCGACCGCCTGCGGCGATGGCGCGACGAAAGGCGGGACTTTCAGAATATAAACGAGTGCAGCCCAGGCCAGGATCAGGCCGAGCACGCCGGCAACTGGCAGGACGCGCCGCTTCAGGCTTTCGCGTCTCTGGTTGGCCTGAAATGCGGCCTCGGCCGCAGCAAGCCGCGCATCGGCAGCTAGCGCCGGCGTCATCGTTTCCGTGGCATGTCCGGCCATACTCAATGGACGCTCCCGAGCATGGCGCGCATGCGCGCAGAAATGGCGACAAATTCCGGCGTATCGCGAATGGAGAGATTACGATCCTTCGGCAGGTCGATGCGCTCCACCGATGCGACGCGGCCGGGATTGGGCGACAGCACGAGCAC
>JBOFFO010000572.1:0-2516 GCA_051648665.1 Beijerinckiaceae bacterium
AGAGCTGGGCGTCACCAAGGCCAATGTGGACGAGATGCTGAAGTCCGAAAATCCGGACATCAAGCGCTTGCTCGGCACCGAAGGCAAGTTTGGCGAGGCCATTGGTCTGACCAACGACTGGGCCTACCGCGCCATCAAAACCATCGGCAATTACGGCGAGTCGTTCGAGCGCAATGTCGGCATGAGCTCGCGCCTGAAAATCGCCCGTGGACCGAACGCCCTGTGGAACAAGGGCGGCTTGCAGTACGCGCCGCCGATCCGCTGATCGAAAAAAAAAGGCCGGCAAACGGCTGAAAAAACAAGACGCAGAACCTGCCGGTTTTCCGGCAGGCAAGGTTTTGCTGCGGCGCTATTGTGTGCCGCAGCGACCGGGGCAGGGGGCAGTGATGAGTGCGATGAGCGATCAGCAGGCGAGTGAAAAGGCTTCGCTGCTGTATGATCCGAAGGTGCGGGGTTTTGTCTGGCAGGCGGTTCTGCTGCTGCTCGTCGTCTTCCTCGTTTATGGCGCAGTCACCAACGCCATCGAGAATTTGAAGAAGGCGAATATCGCTTCCGGCCTCGGCTTCTGGAACAACATTGCAGGCTTCGATATTGGCCAGAGGCTGATCGATTATACGGCGGCCACCGGCACCTATGGCCGCGCCTTCTGGGTCGGCCTGCTCAACACCTTGCTGGTTGCGGTGATCGGCTGTGTGCTCGCAACCTTTCTTGGCTTTGCGGTAGGCGTCGCGCGGCTGTCGAGCAACTGGGTCGTGCGCACATTGTCCGCGACCTATGTCGAAGTTATCCGGAACGTGCCGCTGCTGCTGCAACTGTTGATCTGGTACAATGCGGTGCTGAAACCGCTGCCCAATCCCCGTGAATCCATTTCGATTCCGTTCTTCAATTTTGCGATGCCGGACATTGTGACGTTCTTGCTCGGCGCAGCTTTGGCCATTGCCGGATTTTTCATCGCCCGCTGGTCGGACCGGATGGAGGGCAGCGCGCTGGCCCGCACCATTGCGCGCTTTGGCGGCTGGCTGCTCGCCCTCGTCGGCGTGTTGATCTTGCTGTTCCGCTCTGGCCTGATTGGCCTCGTGGGCGGCGTGTTCGCGCTCAACAATCGCGGCCTGTATGTGCCGGACCCGACATGGTTGCCCGGCGCTGGCCTCGTGTTCGGCCTGTTTGTGCTTGGCATTCTTGGTTCGCTCGCCTTCCGCTGGTGGGCGCGCCAGCAGCAGGCCAAGACGGGCCAGCAATATCCGGTCGGTCTGGCCGCGCTGATCTCGATTGTCGTGATCCCGACCGTCGCATTCCTGCTGCTCGGCAAACCGGTGCAATTTGCGTATCCGCAACTGCTGGGCTTCAACCTGCGCGGCGGCATCCAGATTTTCCCGGAATTTGTGGCGTTGTTGGTCGGGCTGGTGACCTACACCGCAGCCTTCATCGCTGAAATCGTGCGCGCCGGCATTGTGTCGGTGAGCAAAGGGCAAAGTGAGGCCGCGCACGCGCTTGGCCTGCGGCCCGGCCCAACGCTGAAGCTGGTGATCATTCCGCAGGCCATGCGCGTGATCATTCCGCCGCTGACATCGAACTATCTCAACCTGACCAAGAATTCGTCACTCGCGGTCGCGGTGGGTTATCCTGATCTCGTGCAGGTCTTCATGGGCACGGTGCTGAACCAGACGGGGCAGGCGATTGAAGTGATCGCCATCACCATGCTGGTCTATCTGACAATCAGTCTGGCCACGGCGACATTCATGAACTGGTATAATGCGCGCAAGGCGCTGGTGGAGCGCTGAACCATGCCTGCAATCACCGAACATCAAACGCGTTTCATCCGCGACGCCTTCGTCGAGCCGCAGCGTCCGCCAGTGAGCGAGGCGGGCGTTATCGGCTGGATGCGGCAGAATCTGTTCTCTTCCATTCCCAACACAATTCTGACGCTCGCAACCCTCGCGGTGATTTATTGGATTGTGCCGCCGATCATCAAATTCTTCATCACGGATTCCGTGTGGAGTGGCGAGGACCGTGAGGCGTGCCTGTCGAAGGGCGGCATTGAAATTGGCGCCTGCTGGGCCTTCATCCGCGCCCGCTTTTCCTATTTTATGTATGGGCAATATCCGATCGAGCAGCGCTGGCGCGTCGATCTCACCGGTGTGCTCGCCATCATCGGCGTGGTGTGGCTGCTCGCGCCACGCATCCCGCAAAAGGTCTGGGGATCGCTGTACTTTTTCGTCATCTTTCCGGCGGTCGCGTTCGTTCTTCTGTCGGGTTGGGATGCGATCGGCTTGCCGACCGTCACGACCAATCTCTGGGGCGGCTTGCTCGTCACGCTCGTGATTGCTGCGGTTGGAATCGTGTTTTCGCTGCCGCTCGGCATCGCGCTGGCGTTGGGACGGCGGTCGAAACTGCCGATCATCAAATTCCTGTCGGTTGTGTTCATCGAATTTGTGCGCGGCGTGCCGCTCATCACTGTGCTGTTCATGGCCAACGTCATGCTGCCGCTGTTTTTGCCGGAGGGCATGCGGCCGGAC
>JBOFFO010000573.1:0-2925 GCA_051648665.1 Beijerinckiaceae bacterium
CGCCCATTGTCCAATATTCCCCACTGCTGCCTCCCGTAGGAGTCTGGGCCGTGTCTCAGTCCCAGTGTGGCTGATCATCCTCTCAGACCAGCTACTGATCGTCGCCTTGGTGAGCCATTACCTCACCAACTAGCTAATCAGACGCGGGCCACTCCTTCGGCGATAAATCTTTCTCGTTTCCGACTTATCCGGTATTAGCTCAAGTTTCCCTGAGTTATTCCGAACCAAAGGGTATGTTCCCACGTGTTCCTCACCCGTCTGCCACTCACGTATTGCTACGCGCGTTCGACTTGCATGTGTTAAGCCTGCCGCCAGCGTTCGCTCTGAGCCAGGATCAAACTCTCAAGTTTGAGAGATAATCATTGGCTTCGATCACGTCACGTCATTGACGGAGTGCACACATCGAACAACCGAAGTTGTTCTCTGGTGTACTCTTAAAACGTGATCGCCGACTATCTTGTTGATTACCTTACGGTAATCCGCAAGAGATCCGCCGTCCACGTTTCTCTTTCTTCCTATTTACATGTCAAAGAGCAACATCTTGCGATGTGAGCCATCTACCCTGATTCAGGCGACAAAGCTCTCTGTCCCGACTTTTCGTCGGGCGGTTAGGCCCCGAAAGGAGAGAGAGCATGTCGCGCCGAACTGCGTGGCAGCGGCGTCGTGTGGGGCGATATAGGTCTCAGCCGGCTCATCTGTCAACGACGAAGTTTGAAAAAAATGCGTTTTCTTTTAAATTATTGTATCTATTAAGCTATTTCTCCCCATTGTTATGCTGCGCTGCGGCAAACCCCTGTGAACGCACTCAAAATTTTAGCCCGTTCCAACTTTTTCCCATTTTGGCTGCCGGTCCAGCCCCCTGGCCCTGCTTTTGCCGGCTTTTGCCAGGATGCAAAGGGCCACGTTGATTTCACGGCGTGGCCAGCGCATTGTCCCGCCCGCATGGCGGCACCTGCGCCCTTGCACCGCCCTTTGCTGCCTCTCGGAGTCGTCCCCGCGCATGTCGTCCGCCGCTTTGTCTGGCAGCTCCGAGATAAACGCCCGCACGGCTTCTGTGCGCGCCAGCGCCGACATTCTGCTCGGCAATGAACCGGCCATCGACCCGAACGGACGGGCCACCGCCGCCAGCCGGCAAGCCATCAATCTGCGTTGGCTATCCGGAACCGTTCTGACCGGTATTGGCGGCGCGGCCCTGCTTGCAGCCGCGCTGCTCATTTCCATGGAAGGGTCAGAAATTCCGCTCGAACGCGCCGATATTGCCGTGGCCGGCGGACAAACCGGCGCACAGCCCGGCGCGGCGCGCAAAAGCGACAAACTCGTGCGGCCCGCCGATGTGATCGGCGCGCGCAATGGGTTCAAGGCGCCGATGACGCTGAAGGTCGGCGACAAAGAAGTCATCAAGGTTCGCAATTTCATTCGCGTCGCGACGGCGCTTTCGACTGTATCCGGACCGCTCGCATCGGAAGTGCCGGCCTTTAATCCGCTCAAGCTGATGACGGAGGACACCTCTTCTGAAAAAGGGCCGGAGCCGGTGGTGGAATCGGGCGATGCGGAAGTGTCGCTGGTGAAAGCTGATCTGTCGCAAATCACTTTTGAAGCGCATGCGGGACCTGCGCTCAGCGATGATGATGTGGCCGCGCAAATTCAGGAGGAGCGGCGCGCCATTCAGGAAAGCGGGCGCAGGCCCTATCTGCCATTGCCAGCGCATGCGCTGATGACGCGCACCTTGCGGCCCGAATTGCCAGCAGAAGCCAACGCCTTTCTACCAACGCCATTGGCCGCGAATTTTTCAACCATCGAAGTCCGCGTCGTGCCGGAGAATGTCACGGCTGTGAACAAGACACCGCCTTCGCCAACGGCGACACAACCGGAAGAGAAAATCACCGCTGTCAATCGCGGCGAAACCGTTGAGGGTATTTTGCGCGCCCACGGCGCCAGCCCGGAGGAAGTGCGCCTGATCGTGACGGCGCTGGCACGCGGCCAGCGTAATTATGCGGTTGGCGAAGGACGCACCGTGCGTCTGTTGATTGCGCCCCCCAGCACCGGCCGCAGCCGTTCACAGATCCTGCGCGTTACCGTCGCTGACGAGGAGACAGTCGAATCGATTGCCGCGCTGAACGACGATTATGCCTATGTTGCTGCGCCGCTGCCGCAGCAGGACAAGAAGGCGCGGCAGACAACGGCCGATGATGATGACGACGAGGATGATGGTACGGGCCTTCGCCTCTATCAGAGTTTTTATGAAACGGCGCTGCGCCAGCAGATTCCGCGCGAGGTCATCGACGAGCTGGTGCGCGTGTTCTCGAACGAGATTGATTTCCAGCGCCGCGCCTCTGCTGCCGATCATTTCGAGGCCTTCTTCACGGATGACGATGGCGACCTCGATCTTTTCTATGCCGCGATCACGGTGGGCGGCGAGACGCGGCGGTATTACCGCTATGCCAACCCGGACGAGCATGTGGCGGATTATTACGATCCGGATGGAAAGTCGGCGCGCAAATTCCTGCTGCGCAAACCGGTGATGGCGGGCGACCTCGGCTCCGGCTTTGGCCCGCGTTATCATCCCATTCTGCGCTATGCCCGCATGCACAATGGCGTGGACTGGAACAAGAATGTCGGCGCGCCGATTTTGGCCGCAGGCAACGGCAAAATCGTGAAAGCCGGCTGGGATTCCGGCTATGGCCGCCGCGTCGAGATCGAGCACGCCAACGGCTATCTCACCACCTATTCGCACATGTCGAATTTCGGCAAGGGTGTCGCCGAGGGCGCACGCGTGCGGCAGGGGCAAGTGATCGGCTATGTCGGTTCAACGGGCCTCTCAACCGGGCCGCACCTGCATTATGAGGTGATCGTCAACGGCCATTATGTCGATCCCATGCGCATCAAGGTGCCACGCGGGCGCGAACTTGATGGACGCGCGCTGGC
>JBOFFO010000574.1:0-3505 GCA_051648665.1 Beijerinckiaceae bacterium
GGAAACGCTGGAAACCATCGGCGCCAGCATGGGCATTTCCAAGGAGCGGGTGCGCCAGCTCGAAACCCGCGCGCTGGACAAGCTGAAGCGGGCGCTCGTCCGCAATCAGCCGCATCTGGCAGAGATCACCGGCTAGCGCTGCGCTGAGTATCTGAAAAACCTGCGCAGGCCCTACTCGGCAACCACCTTGTAGGCGCTGCCAGCCCGCACCTCAGCAGCCGACGCCAATCCGTTGAGCACGAGGAAGCGCTCCAGTGCCCGCTCCGCGTCGCCAGTCATGCGCCCAGCCAGCACGTCACTGTCGCCCCCGCTGGACCGCACCAGGGCAATCCGGCTTTGCCGTGCCTGCGCGGCTTCCTCGCCCTCCAGCCGCCGGAAGCTCTGGAACGAAGCCAGAAAGGCCCGGTCGGCCTGCGGTGTCAGCTCCTGAGCGGAATAGAGCAAGCGGTACACGGTCTGGCCGGACCGGATGACGCCGATGCGGTATTGCCAATCCTTGGCCCGGCCGATGCCGCTGGCAGCCGGGAAGCCGCTGACCGTGGTGGCTTCAATGTCCTGCATGGTCACGCCGTCGAGCAGGCCACCATTCAGATACGCTTCGAGGGACTGGCCAGCATCCAGCGACACCCGGTCAAACCGCATGGCCTGCGTGCCAGACCCGTTGCGGCCGATAACTGCCGTGCCGCTGCCCTCCAGCGTGAACCCCTCCGGCGCCGTAAAGGCCACGCCGAGCACGGGATGGAGATACCGCCGCCCGCGCACAAACCCGTCCGCCTGCTCCTCGCCATAGGCCATGCCGTCGATGGCCTGCAGCCAGCTCTCGCGGTCGCGTTCGCCCTGCCCCGGCGCGCCCATCTGCCGCGCCGTCGCCATGGCCCGATTGATCCGCTCCGGCGTCGTCGGATGGGTGGCGAGAAAATCGACCTTGCCGGTGCTGCTGTTGCGCAAGGACTGGTGCCGCCCCAGGGATTGCAGGAAGCGCACCGCGCCATACGGGTCATAGCCGGCCTTGGTCAGGGCGCGCACGCCGATCTCGTCGGCATCGAGTTCCTGCTGGCGGGAGAAGCTGGCCAGCGTCAGCCGCGAATGGGCCTTGGCCTGCGCGCCGCGCTGCGGGTCATTCAGCAACTGGGTGCTGACGCGGCTGATCAGATCGCCCTGCGCTTCCACATCCGAGCGCGCGCGGGAATGATTGGCGGTGACATGCGCGACCTCATGCGCGACGACGCCCGCCACCTCCGCTGTATCATTCGCCAGCGCCAGCAAACCGCGCGTCAGATAAATCCGCCCGCTCGGCAGCGCGAAGGCGTTGATCGCCTGATTGTTGAGGATCGTGACGCGGAAATCGAGGCCCGGCACATCGCTCGCCGCCCCAATGCGCCGGACAATCGCAGCAAGCTGCTGCTCGATTTTTGCGTTCCGATAGGCTCCGCCATAGGCCGCGAGTAATTGTGCATGCAGCCTTTCATCGCCATTCTCGACGCCGGAAACCCGCGGGGCGTTCAGCGGCAGAGATACTGGCCCAGCCTGCACCTCCGGCTTGGCTGGCTCCAGCGCGACGCAGCCCGCCAACACCAGCGGCAGAACAAGCGCCAGCATCACGCGCGCCTGCACGCGCGACACACAAGCTGCCTTGTCTGGCCCCCGCATCTTCACTCGACGATCTCAATCTGCGCGGCCTGCGCAATATCCATCTGCGGCCCGGTGCGGCCGCCAACAATGCCGCGCACGCGCACGGTTCTGTTTGTCAGCGATGACAGCGAAATTCCGGCTTTTTCAAGAAGCGCGCGGTTGCGGCGGCTGACCGTGACGGAAAAATCGCGGGTGAAAATCCGGCCAAAGTTAATATAGGTCCGCTGCGCCCGCGCATTGACGGACACAACGCGGCCCTCGACCAGCGCATAGCGCCCGTTCTGGGCGCGGATTGCCTCGGCCTCGCGCGCCGCCAGCACGCGCAAGGCCGGCTCGATCCACAACCCCTTTTTCAGCCGCCGCGCCTCCGCCTCCAGCGGCAACAGATGGCGCTGGCAGGCATCGTTACCATCCAGCGGCAGCACCCGCGCCAGCCCTGCCATGATGAGGCTGTGATGCAGCGTGTCACCCGCATCAGCAAAACGGGCATGGATGGCGACGCGGTCCCACCGGTCGGTAAAACCCTGCCCCGTATCGATGATGATGAGCTGTCCGGCGAGCCGCATCTGCAGGGCCGCCCGCTGACGCTCCCATTGCGGTGCGGGCATAACTGAGGCGGCAAGATCAAGGCCGGGCAGGCGCGCCAGCCGCCCATCACCGAGTTGCAGATCGCCGCGCTCGCTCACAGCGGCAATCATGGCAGGCTCTGCCTTGTCAGGCAGGCAGGCTGCATTCTGCGCCTGCGCCGGCGATGAAAAAAACAGCGCCAGTGCCGCTGTAGCATGCGCAAGGACGCGCGCAGCGCCTGGTATCATTGCAAAGGGGGCGCGCGTCAGACCCATCCCATCAATTCGCGCCGCGCCACCGCCTCGATGACATCGATGCCGGGATCGCTGTCATTGAGGCACGGCACATAGGCGAATTTCTCGCCACCATTGTGGAGGAATTCCTCGCGGTTTTCCTCCTCGATTTCTTCCAGCGTTTCGAGGCAGTCTGTGGTGAAGCCCGGCGCAATGACAAGAATTTTCTTCACGCCCTGCTTCGGCAGTTCCGCCATTTTCTCGATCAGGTAGGGCTTGATCCACGGATCATTGCCGAAGCGGGATTGAAATGCCGTGAGGAATTTTTCTTTCGGCAGGCCCAAAGCCTCGCGCAGCAGCCGCCCGGTTTTCTGGCACTGGCAATGATACGGGTCGCCCTTGAGCAGATACTCCTCCGGCACGCCGTGAAAGGTGGCGACAACCATATCCGGTTCAAAATCAATCTGCGCCATTTTCGCGCGCACCGATTGCGCCAGCGCGTCAATATAAAAGGAATCATCATGCCAAGCCGGCGCCACGCGCACGAAAGGCTGCCAGCGCATGGCCTTCAGCGCATCGAACGCCTTGTCGCAGGCGGTCGCCGTCGTCGCCGCCGCATACTGCGGATAAAGCGGCAGCAGCAGGATCCGGTCGCAGCCCTGATCCATCAACCGCTGAATACGCGATTGTGTCGTTGGATTGCCGTAGCGCATGCCGTAATCGACAATGATCCGGTCATCGAGCTTCGCCAGCCGTTCGCCCAATTTTTCCGCCTGCGAGCGCGTGAAGGTGCGCAGCGGCCCTTCATTTTTTTCGTGATTCCAGATCGAGGCGTAATCGCGGCCCTTCGATTTTGGCCGCACCGTGAGAATAATGCCGTTGAGGATCGGCCACCAGAACCATGCCGGTTTTTCGATCACGCGCTTGTCGGATAGAAATTCCTTGAGATAGCGCCGCATCGACCAGTAATCGGTGCCGTCCGGCGTGCCGAGCTGCAGCAGCAACACGCCGATCTTGCCGAATTTCGGCATGGGATGGTCGGCCGGCCACTCCTTGGGGCGGATCCCTGCATT
>JBOFFO010000575.1:0-3647 GCA_051648665.1 Beijerinckiaceae bacterium
CTTCTGCCGCTGCCGTGGTGATGTGATGCAAACGATCGGCGCGGCGTTTCAACTGGTTTTCTCCACCGATGTGCTGCTGGCGATGTTCGCATCGGCAATTTACGGGCTGATTGTCGGCGCGCTGCCCGGCCTGACCGCGACGATGGCGACGGCGCTTCTGGTGCCGGTGACATTCTATCTCTCGCCGATCGCCGCGATTGCAACAATCATCACCTCCTCGGCGATGGCGATTTTCGCCGGCGATTTGCCGGGCTGCCTGATGCGCATTCCCGGCACGCCCGCGTCTGCCGCTTACACCGATGAAGCCTATAAAATGACGTTGAAAGGTCAGGCAGAAACCGCTCTGGGAATCTGTCTGTGGTTTTCTGCGCTCGGCGGCATTGTCGGCACCATCGCGCTGGTGCTGATTGCCCCGGCGCTCGCGGAAGTGGCGCTGAATTTTTCGACGTTTGAGTATTTCTGGCTGGCGATTCTGGGGCTGATGTGTTCGACGCTGGTGGCGCGTTCATCACCCGTGAAAGCGATTGCGGCCATGCTGATCGGGCTTCTGGTTTCCTGCATCGGCATTGAAAATCCGGCCGGCACGCCGCGCTTCACCTTCGGCTTTACGGACCTTTTGGGCGGCATTGATGTCATTGCCGCGCTGGTCGGCGTGTTTGCACTGGCGGAGGTGATGCGCGCGATCACACAGCGGGGCAATCCCCTCATTCCCGACCGCAAGCTCGGCTCGATCCTGAAAGGACAGATTGCGCTGACGAAGAAATATCCGAAGCAGCAAATTCGCGGCAACATCGTCGGCACGCTGATCGGTGCGCTGCCCGGCGCTGGCGCGGATATGGCGGCGTGGGTGAGTTATTCCCTGTCCAAGCGCTTTTCCAAGGAGCCAGAAAAATTCGGCACCGGCCACCCCGAAGGGCTGGTGGAAGCCGGCGCCAGTAACAATGCCGCGCTGGCCGGCGGCTGGATTCCGGCGCTGCTGTTCGGCATCCCTGGCGATACCATCACCGCGATTGCGATTGGCGTGCTTTACATGAAGGGCCTCAACCCCGGCCCGACGCTGTTCACAGAAAAAGCGTCGAGCATGTATGCGCTGTATCTGATTTTCCTTCTCGCCAACCTGCTGATGATTCCGCTCGGCATTGTGCTGATCCGCGTCGCCAAGCATGTGTTGAAAGCACCGCGCTCGCTGATCATGCCGGTGATCATGGTGTTTTGCGCAGTCGGCGCATTTGGTGCGGCGGGCAACAATCTCACGGCTGTGCTGATTGTCGCGGCCTTCGGCGTCATCGGTTACAATATGGAAGCGAACGGGTATCCGGTTGCGGCGATGGTGCTGGGCATCGTCATGGGCACGATGGTGGAGCAGAGCTTCGTCACTTCGCTGATCAAATCCGATGGCAGCATCGTGCCGTTTCTCAACCGGCCGATTGCGGCGGGTCTTGCTGCTGTTGCGATGATTGCGATGTTCTGGCCGCTGGCGGCGTGGCTGCGGCGTGCGCACCGGGCGCGAACCCATGCTCCGGCCTGATGGCCTGAGACAGGGTCACGGTCCGGCAGCCTTTCATTGATCAGCAGATTGCGCCGCGACAGCGGCTTGGTGATCAGGCCGTTTGTGATTGCCCCTCCGATTAATCGTCTATTGTTTTTCGTCCGGCTTCAGTTGAGCCAGTTTTTGATGGAGGCTGAAATGGCTTCGGCGGAAATTCCGTACCGGTCATGCAGTGTGGGCAATGCGCCTGCGGCGAGAAATTCATCGGGCAATGCGATATGGCGGAACGTGGGGTGGATGCGGTTCAGCATCAGATCGCGCGCCACCGCTTCGCCAAGGCCGCCTATCTGCGTATGATTTTCTGCCACGATCACAAGGCGGCCGGACCTTGCGGCTTCGCGGCGAATGGTTTCCACATCGAGCGGCTTGATTGTCGGGCAATGCAGCACGGCAATGCCAATTTTATCGTTCTCCAGCGCCTTCGCCGCTTCCAGCGCGCGCATGGTCAGGATGCCGGATGAAATAATCAGCACATCCTTGCCGTCGCGGACCAGCTTGGCTTTGCCGAGTTCGAATTGATAGTCATAGTCATTGAGCACCAGCGGCACATTGCCGCGCAAAAGCCGCATATAAACCGGGCCTTTGTGCGCAGCGATGGCAGCCGTTGCCTGCTCGGTATCGAGTGCATCACATGGGTCAACAACCACCATATTCGGCATGGCGCGCATCAGCGCGAGGTCTTCCGCCGCCTGATGGCTGGGGCCATAGCCTGAGGTCAGGCCTGGCAAGGCGCATACGATTTTTACATCACGGTCTTCTTCTGCAATGGTCTGGTGAATGAAATCATAGGCGCGGCGCGTCGCGAACACAGCATAGGTCGTGCAGAACGGCGTAAATCCTTCCGCTGCAAGCCCTGAGGCTGCGCCGAACAAAATCTGCTCGGCCATGCCCATCTGATAAAAGCGATCCGGGAATTCCTTCGCAAAAATATGCAGGTCGGTGTATTTGCTGAGATCAGCCGTCATGCCGACAATGTCAGCGCGCTTTTTTGCCAGTTCCACCAGCGCATGGCCAAATGGAGCCGGTTTCGTTGCCTGTCCTTCAGCGGCAATCGAGGCGATCATTGCTGATGTTGTGAGACGCGGCTTGCCCGGCGTGGATGAGGACAATTTCGGCTTCATGCAGACCTCCCGGCATCAAGCGCCTGCAATGCAAGTTGCCACTCGTGTGCATCGACGCGGATAAAATGGCTTTTGTCGCGCTGTTCAAGAAATGGCACGCCCTTGCCCATCAATGTATCTGCAATAATCATGCGCGGCTGCGGGCCGGAGTGATTTTTGGCAGCATCAAAAGCTGCCTTGACGGCATCCAGATCGTTGCCATTCACACGCTGGGTGAACCAGCCAAAGGCTTCGAGCTTGTCTTTCAGGGGTTCAAATCCCATCATCTGGGTCGATGGGCCATCGGCCTGCATGTTATTGATATCGACAATGGCGATGAGATTATCGAGTTTGTGATGGGCGGCCGCCATAATCGCTTCCCACACCGAGCCTTCATCCAATTCGCCATCGGAAAAAAGCGTATAGACTTTGCTGGAGGAATTCTTGCGCTTCAGTCCGAGGCATTTCCCAACCGCGATGGCAAGGCCAACGCCGAGCGAACCGCCGGACATTTCCATCCCCGGCGTATATTGCGCCATGCCGGACATGGGCAGGCGGCTGTCATCGCAACCATAAGTCTCAAGTTCGTCTTCCGAAATGAAACCGGCCTCAATCAACGCAGCATAAAGCGCGATGGCGTAATGCCCGTTCGACAGCAGGAATCGGTCGCGGCCCTCCCACTCCGGATCGTCAGGACGATAATTCATCGCATGGAAATAAGCGACGGCCAGAACATCCGCGATATCGAGCGCTTGTGCGATGTAGCCCTGGCCCTGCACTTCGCCCATCAGCACAGCATTGCGACGGATATGGTAGGCGCGGTCAGCCAGCGTTTTGTTTGGGAGATCAACCATGAATTAACATGCCTCCATTGACGTCGATCACTGCACCAGTGACATAGGCCGAAAGATCGGATGCGAGAAAAAGGTAACAGCCAGCGACATCGGCAGCCTCACCGAGGCGGCTGAGGGGAATGCCCTTGATAATGTCGCCACGCA
>JBOFFO010000576.1:0-8580 GCA_051648665.1 Beijerinckiaceae bacterium
GGCACGATCCCGAACAAATGCTGGGCTTCGATCAGCTCCAGCCCCTTGTTCATCAACCCGGCGGAATCAATCGTGATCTTGCCGCCCATCGCCCACTTCGGATGCTTGAGCGCCTGCTCAAGCGATGCGTTGTCGATGGCATCCTTGTCCCAGAGCCGGAATGGTCCGCCCGTTGCGGTGATGATGATGCGATCCACGTCGGTGACAGGCGCGCCAGCCAGCGCCTGAAAGATGGCATTGTGTTCGGAATCGACAGGCAGCAGCTCCGCCCCCGCATCCGCTGCGGCCTTCATAAAAGCAGCGCCCGCACAAACGAGACACTCCTTGTTGGCCAGAGCGATGCGGCGGCCACGCCGCAGGCCGGCATGTGTCGGGGCCAGCCCGGCAGTGCCACCGATTGCCGCGACAAGAATGTCGCTGTCCCGCTGCGCCGCCTCGATCACAGCCCCGTCGCCGGCGGCGCTGGCAATGCCAGTCCCACCAAGCGCATCCCGCAACGCCGGGCCGAGTGTCGCGTCTGACAAGGCCGCGAACCGCGCTCCCAGCGCCTTGGCGGCATCCGCCAGCGCTTGAACGTTCCGCCCCCCGGTCACCGCCTCAATCCGGAAGCGGTCCCGCTGCTGCGTCAGCACATCCAGAGTCGACTGGCCGACCGAGCCTGTAATGCCGAGCACAGTGACTGACCGCTGCTGATCCAATTCCGCGGACGCCATTTCAGAACCCGTAGGCCACGGCATAGGTCACGAGCATGACCACGCAGGCGGCCCAGAAACCATCAAGACGATCCATCAATCCGCCATGTCCAGGAATGAGTTGGCTGGCATCCTTCACGTTAAACTTCCGCTTCAGCGCGGATTCCATCAGGTCGCCCAACTGGGTGATGGCAGCGGTAATGGCGAAGAATACGGTGAGAATGATTTTGTGCCTGACAGTCGCCGTTGGAAGCTCGTGAATGCTGAACAGCCAGTATTGCACCGCCAGGAACAACCACGCGAGCAACACACCGCAGATCACCCCGCCGATCAGGCCGGACCATGTTTTCTTCGGACTGACGCGCGGCCACAGCTTTGGCCCGCCGATGGCACGCCCGGCAAAGTAGGCGCCGATGTCAGTGCCCCAGACCAGCCCATAAATCGCCAGCACCACGAACATGCCCTCATAGGGGTCAGCCCGCAGGAAGGGCGGTGTAAACGCCAGCACAGCAGCGTAGAGAAAAGCGGCCAGTGCCCACATATGCCGGTGATGCCGGCCTAGAATGGCGACAGCGGCCGCCCCCACCGTCAGCGCCCCCAGCAAGGCCGGAACCACTGTGCCGTTCACTGTCAGGTGGCTCGGCCCCATGGCCATGGGCGCGAGCAGCGCCAGAAGAGCGAGCGCCGTGCCGCCAGCCAGTGCAATCCAGCGGTCGTAGCTGCCGACCATCTTGAGAAACTCGACGAACACGATGATCGCGGCGGCGGCCCACACCAGCGAAAATGGCAAGCCGCCCCACCAGGTGATGACCAGGATGGCGGCGGCGAGAACGAGCGCGGACATGACCCGGGCTTTCAGGTCGGCCATCTTGCCTGTGGCCGGTTCGCTCATGATCAACCCACCTGTGCGCTGAGGCCGCCGTAGCGGCGGTCACGAGACTGGTAGATGCGGATCGCTGCCTCAAGCGTGGCGCGGTCAAAGTCGGGCCAATGGGAATCCAGAAACACGAACTCGGTGTAGGCCATCTGCCAGAGCAGGAAGTTCGAGATGCGCAGCTCGCCTGACGTACGGATCAGAACATCCGGATCGGGAATGCTTGCCGTATCCAGATGGCGCGAAAACAGGGTCTCGTCGATGGCATCGGGCTTGATTGTGCCCTGCGCGATGCCTTGCGCGATGCGGCGGGTCGCCCGCAGGATTTCCGCCCGCCCGCCATAGTTGAAGGCGATGACCATGGTCAGCCCGCGATTGGAACGCGTGGTCGACTCCGCCTCCTCGAGCAGCGCGCGGATATCAGGCGCAAGATCATCCCGGCCCCCGATGACGCGGATGCGGACCTCTTGCTCATGCAGCGTCGCAAGGTCACGGCGGATGAAGAATTTCAGCAGCCCCATCAGGTCAGCAACCTCCTGCGCGGGCCGGCGCCAGTTTTCCGAGGAGAAGCTGAAAAATGTAATATAAGAAATGCCCAGTTCCTTGGCGGCAGCCACGGTCCGCCGAAGGGCTTCGACGCCCCGGCGATGGCCTTCGACACGCGGCAGTCCGCGCGCCGCAGCCCAACGCCCATTGCCGTCCATGATGATGGCGACATGCCGGGGGACTTCCAGACCCGGAGCGCCATCGACCGTGGCGGGCGCTGTGATATGCTGTGACGGTGCCATGGCGCCTGCCCTTGCCGGGTTCAGACGTGCATGATCTCTTTTTCCTTGGCCACCATCAGCTGCTCGATCTCGCTGACAAACTGGTCGGTCAGCTTCTGAATCTGGTCCTGATGGCGCTTGGAATCATCCTCGGAAACGTGGCTGTCCTTTTCCAGTTTCTTGACCAAATCGATGCCGTCGCGGCGGACATGGCGCACGGCCACCTTGGCGTCTTCCGCATATTTGTGGCCGACCTTCACCATTTCCTTGCGGCGCTGTTCGGTCATGTCGGGAATGCGCAGCCGGATCACCTGCCCCTCGGTCTGGGGATTGAGGCCGAGATCGGATTCACGGATCGCCTTTTCAACCGGTGTCACCATCGACCGGTCCCAGACCTGCACATTGATCAGACGGGCCTCCGGCACTGTCACCGTCGCCACCTGATTGATTGGCATGAGCGCGCCATAGGCATCCACCTGGATCGGATCGAGCAGGTTGGGATTGGCGCGCCCGGTGCGCAGCGATCCCAGATCGTTCTTGAAGGCGGCAATGGCGCCCTGCATGCGGCGCTTGAGGTCGTTGATGTCGAAAGTCTGGGGCGCGGCCATATGCATCGTCCTTGCGTTCACGCTGCGCGCGGCAGCGGCATGTTCGTTCTTCCGGCAGGCCGGTTCGGGTTACGGGATCACGCGGGTCGCGCGGCCCTGACCATGCAGTATGGCCATGATCGCCCCCGGTTCCTGAATGGAGCCTACCAATATCGGCATGCGGCTTTCGCGGGCAAGCGCGAAGGCAGCAGTATCCATAACCTTGAGGTCGCGGCTGATGGCCTCGGCATGGGTCAGTTCATCGAAACGCTTGGCGGCGGGATCAGTCTTCGGATCGGCCGTGTAAACGCCATCCACATTCGTCGCCTTCAGCAGGGCATCGCATGAAAGCTCGGCGGCGCGCAGGGCCGCTGCCGTATCGGTTGTAAAGAACGGATTGCCGGTGCCGCCGCCGAGCACGACAACCCGGCCGGCCTCCAGATGGCGGCGCGCCATGTTGCGCTCATAGGTGTCGCACAGGGTTGGCATCGAAACGGCGCTCATCGCCCGCGCTTCCGTGCCCTGCCCCAGTAAAGCGCCTTCGATCGCCAGCGCATTCATGACCGTACCAAGCATGCCGATGGAATCGCCACGCACCCGGTCGATCCCCTGCGCCGTGCCACGCACACCGCGAAAGAAATTGCCGCCGCCAACCACAACAGCAAGATCAAACCCTGCACGGCGTGCAGCGCTCAGATCGGCGGCGATGCCGACCAGCGTCGGGCCATGCAGCCCGCCATCCCCCGGCCCTTGCAGCGCTTCGCCAGAGAGCTTCACCAAAACACGTTTGTAGCGGGGATTCGTCATGGACCGGCAATACGCACCGGAACCGCAGCCAATGCAAGGGCATAAAAGCGATTTGGAACATTGCGTTAAGCATTGGGGCAATTATCCGCAGATGGCGCCGGTTGTTTTTACCGTTCCTTTGGCTCCGCTTCGCAAGGTGCAGGGCATCAGGGAACTGCGGAATGCCAACTGCCGATACGACATGCAAGCCGGATACACTGCGGCCAACGTCCGTTTTCGCGCGGCTTCAGCAAGCATTCCGTGAAACGACTGAAGGTCTATTCAATCCGACAGAGGGCGTTCACCCCAGCGAGGCCGGTCATCTGCGGGCAGAAATGATTTCTGCCGTCATCATGCTCACGCGCACGATGATGACAGCGAATATCATCGGCAGCCTGTTGTGCGTTACAATCTTCTGGAATTCGGACAATGCCGTGAACGTGCTTGTCTGGGCACTCGTTTTCGCAACCTTTTCCTTCCGCGCGTTACAACTGAACCGGCGCGCCGCCAGCCGGGCAGCACCGTTACAAGTCTCGGCAGCGACCGTGCGAAAACTCATCGTGAACGCCGCTATCCCCGGCCTGCTCTGGGCGGCGATGTTCATGATGGTTTATCCATACGCTGATCAATATCAGAAGCTGCTGGTCAGTTGTCTGATCGTTGGCGTGGTGTCGTCCGGATTGTTTGGGCTGACATCAGTGCCTGCTGCTGCAGGCGTTTATGCGCTGGCCATCCTCATTCCCACATCAATCACAGTCCTGATGTCCGACAACACGCAGGCCTTCAATACTGTGATGATGTTCAGCGGCTTCAATCTGCTCGCGATGTCGAGTGTGCTCTGGTATCGTCGCCTGTTTGTCGAGCGGTTCAAGAACGCGCAGGAAATCAAACGGCAGAGCGAGCTGATTGGCATTCTGCTGCGCGATTTTCAGGAAAATGTTTCCGACTGGCTGTGGGAGACAGATGCGGATGGCAAGCTGCAACTCGTTTCCAACAGCCTTACCCGCGCCTTGAATACGACAGCGTCCGCGCTAACCGGCACACATTTTCTGGCCCTGCTCCGCGCCAATCAGGATCTGCACAGCATGGCTCCAGGCCATGCCGATGACACGTTCGCGCTTCTGGAAGTGGCGTTCCAGATGCGTGCGCCGTTCAACGGGCTTGAAGTGGCGGTTCACATCAACAACCAGCTTCACTGGTGGTCCTTGACCGGCAAACCTGTCACCGATGCGGCAGGCCAATTTGTCGGATATCGCGGCGTCGGTTCCGATGTGACCCAGCAGCGCCTGTCACAGGATAAGATCCGCTACATGGCGCATTTCGATGCGCTGACGAACCTGCCTAACCGCGCGTCCTTCCATCACAAGCTCGACCGCCAGTTTGAACGCTGCGCCCAGACGGGAACGCACGCATTTTCGGTGATGTTCGTCGATCTCGACGAGTTCAAGGCAGTGAATGACGGGCTGGGGCATGCGGCCGGCGATCGGCTTCTTGTGGAAATTGGCGGGCGTCTCCGGCGCGCCTTGCCGCCCCACGCTTTTCTGGCGCGGCTGGGCGGTGATGAATTCGCCGTGATCCTGTCGGGCGAAACCAACCGCGACAATTTGCAGCAGATAGCGGATCGCCTCATCCGCGCTGTGTGTGAACCTGTGATGATTGATCTTGAGCAGGTGAATGTCGGCGCCAGCATTGGCATCGCCATTGCGCCGGATGATGGCCACGACACTGCCGATCTGCTGCGCCGTGCCGATCTCGCCCTGTATCGCGCGAAGGCGCATGGACGTCGCGCCGCCCTTTTCTTTGAACGCACGATCGAGGAAGGCTTTCAAAAGCGGCGCAGTATGGAAGAGGCTCTGCGCCATGCCATCGATCGCAATGAGCTGGTGCTGCACTATCAACCGATCGTTGACCTCGCGACCGGCCGCATGGCTGGCGCCGAAGCCCTCCTGCGCTGGAACCATCCCACGCAAGGCATGATCCCGCCCAATGAATTTATCCCGCTGGCCGAAGCCACCGGCCTGATCGTTCCCATTGGCGAATGGGTGCTGCAGCAAGCCTGTCAGGCTGCGATGGAATGGCCAAAAGACATGTCCATCTCCGTCAACCTCTCGCCTATGCAGTTCAAAAATGCACGGCTTTCCGCCAACATTGTTAGTGCGCTGGCAAAAAGCCATCTGCCTGCCTCGCGCCTTGAACTGGAAATCACGGAATCCATGTTGATGAATGAGGCGGAAGCGATTGCCGTGATCGAACATTTCAAGGTGATCGGCGCACGCCTTTCACTCGATGACTTCGGCGTCGGCTATTCATCCCTAAGCTATTTGCGGCGGTTCCCGTTCGACAAAATCAAGATCGATCAATCCTTCCTGCGCGAAGCGCGCGGCAACCCGCAGAACTACGGCATCATCGAGACGATTGCAGAACTGGGCCGCAAGCTGAACATGCTGACAACAGCGGAAGGCATTGAGACAGCGCAGGATGCCCTGCGTGCGCGCGAGGCCGGATGCAATTACGCTCAGGGCTATCATTTCGGCAGGCCTATGCCGAAAGAGGAGTTGCGTACCCTGCTCGCGAAGCATGCGGACTCCGGCAGCATCATCCGCGTGGCGTGAACAGCCAAGGGATAAACTGCGTTCTCATCCGCAGCATAGGATATTGCAGCAAAGCAACCGATAATCTTGCACAAACGCTGACATTCGTTTTGACAAAAAAAAGCGGCGCTCACGCGCCGCTTTTCAATCGTGAAAGATAAGGGCTGTTACGCCTTCATGCCGGCCTGCGCAGCGACTTCGGCTGCGAAATCGGACTCTTCCTTCTCGATTCCTTCACCGAGAGCAAAACGCGTGAAGCCGGTGATCTTGATCGGCGCACCGATCTTGCCTTCCGCTTCCTTCACTGCCTGCGCAACGGATTTGCCGTTGTCGTGGATATAGGCCTGCTCCAGCAGCGTGTTTTCCTTGGCGTAGGTCTTGATGCCAGACTCCGCGATCTTCTCGATCACATGCGCCGGTTTGCCAGCATTCTTGTCTGCAAGAATGGCTTTTTCCCGCGCAATCACATCGGCTGGAATGCCGGAGAGATCGAGCGCTACCGGGTTGGTCGCCGCAATATGCATGGCGATCTGACGGCCTAGCGTCGCCAGCGAAACCTTGTCGCCGGTCGATTCAAGTCCGACAAGCACACCGATCTTGCCCAGCCCTTCGCCCACGCTGTTGTGGAGATAGGAACCAACCACGCCATCCTTCACGTCGATCACCGAGGCGCGGCGCAACGTCATGTTTTCGCCAATCGTGGCGATGGCATTGTTGAGCGCATCGCCGATGGTGGTGGAGCCGGCCTGCACGGCGCGGATTTTTTCCACATCGGAGCCGACCTTGTGCGCGGCCTCCGCCACCATTTTCACGAGGCCCTGGAAATGGTCGTTGCGCGCCACGAAATCGGTCTCGGAATTGACCTCGACCACAGCCGCTTTCGCGCCCTGCGCCCACACGCCAATGAGACCCTCTGCCGCCACGCGGCCGGATTTCTTCGCGGCCTTTGAAAGACCCTTCTTGCGCAGCCAGTCGATCGCGGCCTGCATGTCGCCATTGGTTTCGGTCAGCGCCTGCTTGCAGTCCATCATGCCTGCGCCAGAGGTTTCGCGCAGTTCCTTCACCATTGCAGCGGTGATGTTCGCCATTGTTCTATTCCTTGCATGTCAAACGAGACCGGCGGCGTGATCATCGCCGCCGGTGAAAATCGGGGTGGTCCTGCGGCTTGCGCCGGAGAGCGCCGACTTATTCTTCCAGCAGCTTCTTGGCCTGATCGATCCAGCCGTCGCGCTCGATACGGCCTTTCAGCTTCAGCTTGCCATCGACTGTCTTCACGTCGTCAGCAGTCATCGCCGCAATCTGCCAGTAGTGGAAGATGCCGCCGTCATTGAGCGACTTCTCAAGCTGCGGACCCACGCCCGAGAGCTTGGACAGATCGTCCGGCGCACCGCGCGGCGCGGTCAGCAATTCGAACGCTGCGCCGGCCGGAGCCGCCACATCGTCTGCCGCCGGCAGCGCTTCGACCATCGGCTTTTCCGACGCGCCGAGATCGACGCCAGAGCCGCCCTGACCGCGCGCGATGCCAGCGGGGGCGGCGCGCGCCACGAGGTCGCAGTAAAGCGCAATCGCGCGGCCCGCGTCATCGTTCGCCGGGACCGGGAAGGTCACGCCATCCGGGTTGCAGTTGGTGTCGACAATCGCCACGACCGGAATGCCCAGGCGGTTGGCTTCCTTGATCGCCAGCTGTTCCTTGTTCGTGTCGATCACGAACAGCAGTTCGGGCGTGCCGCCCATATCCTTGATGCCGCCCAGCGCGCGCTCCAGCTTCTCCTTCTCGCGGGCGAGAACGAGGCGCTCCTTCTTGGTCAGACCCTGACCGCCGCCATTCAGCAGCTCATCGACCTGACGCAGGCGCTTGATCGAGCCAGACACCGTCTTCCAGTTGGTCAGCGTGCCGCCGAGCCAGCGCGAATTGACGAAGAACTGCGCCGACCGCTTGGCCGATTCCGCAATCATTTCAGAAGCCTGACGCTTGGTGCCGACCATCAGCACACGACCGCCGCCGGCCACGGTGTCCGACACCGCCTGCAGGGCGCGATGCAGCATCGGCACGGTCTGGGCCAGATCAATAATGTGGATATTGTTGCGCGTACCGAAAATGTACTGCGCCATCCGCGGGTTCCAGCGGTGCGACTGGTGGCCGAAATGGGCGCCGGCTTCCAAAAGCTGACGCATGGTGAAGTCAGGAACAGCCATCTCTTCTCTCCGGTTATGGCGTCGGCGGAGGTTGGCAGGGGCGAGGATTCGCCCCAAGCCACCGGATGGACGTAGCTCACATGCCGT
>JBOFFO010000577.1:0-2506 GCA_051648665.1 Beijerinckiaceae bacterium
CGCTCCCCCGCCCATGATTTGGCGATGTTGAACGCGACATTCGTCGCCAGCGATGTTTTGCCCATGCCGGGACGGCCCGCCACGATGATCAAGTCGGAGGGCTGCAACCCGCCCATCTTGCGATCGAGGTCGGAAAGCCCTGTGGCGATGCCCGACAATTTTCCGTCGCGCTTGAACGCATTCGCCGCCATGTCGATGGCGAGCGCAGCGGCGCTGTTGAACGCCTGAAAGCCGCCGTCATAGCGGCCGGTTTCGGCAATTTCGTAGAGCTTGCGCTCGGCAGTCTCAATCTGCACGCGTGGATTCATATCCACCGGCGCGTCATAGGCGACATTCACAATATCTTCGCCGATGGCGATGAGATTGCGCCGCACGGCGAGATCATGAATCGTGCGGCCATATTCTTCCGCATTGATGATCGTCGTCGCTTCCGCCGCGAGGCGGGCGAGATATTGGCCGACGGTCATTCCACCGAGATCTGCGTCGCCGAGAAATGTTTTCAGTGTGATCGGCGAGGCGAGTTTTCCGGCACGGATCAGCTCTGCTGTGACCTGAAAAATCCGCCGGTGAATCTCCTCGAAGAAATGCTCGACCTTGAGAAAATCCGAGACGCGGAAAAACGCGTCATTGTTGACAAGGATCGCGCCGAGCAGCGCCTGCTCCGCATCCAGATTGTTCGGCGCTGTGCGATAGGCCGGGTCAGCGGCGGGATCGGTGCGGGCAACGAGGGAAACGGCGGCCATGACAGGATTCCAGATGGAGTTCAGGCGATAACACGCGGAATGGGTCCGTCATCCGCCAAAGTGACGAATCACCCGTAATTCACACCCTTGGGAAAACTATACGTCGAAACATTGACTCTGCCGCAGTCTGGGCGCGCGCAAAAAAAAGCCGGGCGGTTGAGTCGCCCGGCCTTTGACTAAAATCCCTGCGTGGGACTGGATTACATTTCCGCGTTCGGGCCAGCTTCCGCCAGTGCTGCGCCAACCTCGAGGCCGAGATCGTCGAGGCTCGTTTCCTCGCGCACCGTGGCGCTTTCGCCGCGCGCCTGACGCTCCGCTTCATCGGCCGAACGGGCGATGTTGATCGTCACCTTGGCGTCGACTTCCGGATGGAGATGGACAGGCACCGTATGCAGGCCGAGCGTCTTCAGCGGCTGGTGCAGGGTCACCTGGTTCTTGTCCACGGTAAAGCCGGCGTCCGTCATGATCGCTGCGAGATCGCGGGTCGAGACCGAGCCGTAGAGCACGCCGGATTCGCCTGCGGTGCGGATCAGCGTGAAGCTCTGGCCATCGAGCTTGGCCTTCACCGCTTCCGCATCCTTCTTGCGCTCCAGATTGCGCGCCTCAAGCTGTGCGCGCTGGGTGGCGAAATGTTCGACATTCGCCTTGGTGGCGCGCAACGCCTTGCCGCGCGGCAGCAGATAGTTGCGGGCATAACCGTCCTTGACGCGGACTTTTTCGCCCATCTGGCCGAGTTTGGCGACACGTTCGAGCAGAATGACTTCCATGGTGGTTTCCTTTCGCGAAGTCTGGATCAAACAGGAGGAGCGGGCGGACGCGACAGCAGTCCCCGTTTCGCCCGCAGGTTGAAGAAGCCTTCCATGACGCCGATCAGCGCCACGATGATCAGCGGCCAGCCGCCGAAGAGGATGCACAGGGCATAGGTGGTGCCGAGGATCGCGCCGCGCGCCGCGCTGCCCCAGCTCAGGGCGTGCAAGGCCGCCAGCCCCTGTAAGGCAAAAGCGGCAATGAAGGCGGCGGCAATGGCGCGCGCCGCAATGCCCATGAAACCGTCGAGCAGGCTGAGCGCCATCGCCACGGCGGCGACCGGCAGGGCCAGACCCGGCAGTTGTATACCCGGCAGCCATGGCCAGGGGCGCGGCAGGCGGCCCGACGCCATCACAACGCGCCCGCCGATGACCATGATCAGCGCCGTGACCAGCACCGAGAAAGCGGCGCTGATCGCCGGGGCGACATTGGCGATGAGTTCGGCCAGCTGCGCCTTCTGGGGGCCGCGCCGGTCAGCCGGGATATTCGAGAACAGGTTCGGATTGAACTGCTCGATCACATCCACCGCGCGTTCGAACGTCTTGACGTAACTCGCATAGTCGCTGCCCAACGTCATCACGCCCGCAACCGTCATGACGCCGATGATGGCGGCAATCCACGCCAGCACCATGCCGGGGGGATACCATTCCGTCGTCCGGCCATCGGCGGACGGACGGGCCAGCAGTGTGAGATAGGAGAACCACCAGCCCGGCAGGCCGGTGCCGAGCGCGAACACCAGCGCGGCCTTGGGATGAAAGCCGACGGCCAGCGCCAGCGAACCGGCTGCCGTGGCGATCAGCCCGGCCTTATGGTTCCAGCCGAGCGAAGCAATGACGATGGGCAGCGGTGCAAGGAAAAACAGGACGATCGCCAGCGGTTGGCCGGAAATCAGCACAGCCGTCAGCAGGGCCGAGACAAGCCCTGCACCTATACCGATGGCGACAACAGATCCCATA
>JBOFFO010000578.1:0-1681 GCA_051648665.1 Beijerinckiaceae bacterium
CGCGGATGTTGTAGGAACCAAAATCGCGGGCCAGCGACCGCGTGAGCCCCAGCACCGCCGATTTGGCGGCGGTATAGGCGGCCATGCCGCCCTGCCCCACCATCCATGAGGTCGAGCCGAAATTGATGATGGAGCCGGCGCGCGCTTCCATCATATCCGGTAGCACCGCCTGCGCCGCGAAGAACTGATGCTTGATGTTCACCGCTATCCGGTCATCCCAATAGTCCGGCGTTACCTCCAGAGTCGCATGACGCTGATCATGCGCCGCATTGTTGATGAGGATTTGCACCGGCCCGGACGCGCTGCGGATGTCCGCAATCGCCTCTCGCAACGCGGCTATATCCGTCAGGTCTGCCTGCTGAAAGCGGACATCAGATCCTGCGCCGCGCAAGGTCTGCGCCAGATGTTCGGAATCGTCCGCCTTGATGTCTATGAACGAAACCCGCGCCCCCTGAGCCGCAAAACGCCGCACAATCGACTCGCCGATGCCGCTGCCGCCACCTGTGACCAGCACGTGCTTGCCCTTCAGATCCGGATAAATCGCGCCAACACCCATGGGCCGCCCCTCCTGTTCGGATGATGGATAGCATCACTTTTTGAGTTGCGCACCTCAAAAATCTGCCCTACGGTCATCGCAACAATCCAAAAGCGGGAGGATACGATGGGTCGGTTTGGACGCTTCTGCGCACTGGCAGCGCTGGCTGCCTTCACGGTCAGCCCGGCGCTCGGGCAAACCACGGTCAAGTGGCTGCATATTGAGGTCAACCCGAACCAGGTGAAAATCTGGGAAGAGGTTGCCCGGGATTTCGAGGCCAAGAACCCTGGCACCAAGGTTGAAATGTCGTTCCTGGAGAACGAGGCCTACAAGGCGAAGGCGCCAACCCTGCTGCAATCACGCGACCGGCCGCACATCATCTACAGCTGGGCCGGCGGCGTGCTGAAGGCGCAGGTCGAAGCCGGCGTTCTCGAAGACATCACCGCGCAGGTGGCTGATCACAAGGACAAGCTGTCGCCGGCCGCCGTGCAAGCTTTCACTATTGATGGCAAGATTTACGGCTTGCCGCACACGGTCTCGCAAGTCGGCTTCATGTACAACAAGGAGCTGTTTGCGAAAGCCGGCGTCGACGGCGGCAAGATCGCAAACTGGGACGATCTGCTCGACGCAGTGAAGAAGCTGAAAGCGGCCGGCGTGACGCCCATCGTTGTCGGCGGCGCCGACAAATGGCCGCTGCATTTCTACTGGACGCATCTGGCTGTACGCCTTGGCGGCAAACCCGCCTTTCAGGCCGCGCTCAAGGGTGAGAACGGCGGGTTTGAAGGAGAAGTATTCCAGAAATCCGGCGAACTGTTCAAGCAGCTCGTTGATCTTCAACCGTTCCAGAACGGCTTTCTCGGTTTCAAGAACCCGCAGGCGGTCGGATTTTTCGGCGACGGCAAGGCGGCCATGATCCTTGCCATCTCCTCCTTCTATCATACCCAGCGCGCGCTTGCGGCCGACAAGGCTGGCCTGTCCGACGACAAGATCGGCTGGTTTAATTTTCCCATGCCCGCCGGTGGCAAGGGTGAGCCGGCGGACACGCTGGGCGGCGTGAATGGCTGGCTCGTGACGAAGGGTGCGCCGAAAGAGGCCGTCAACTTCATCAAGCACTTCATTTCAGAAGATGTGCAGAAGCGGCTCGCT
>JBOFFO010000579.1:0-2031 GCA_051648665.1 Beijerinckiaceae bacterium
TGGCAAAAATCCAATAGCCCCTGCCATGACTGCCGGGGCGCTCGTCCACGAAATACAGACATTTCCAGCGGGGCAATCGCCTCCATCACGAGCGCGCGGTCCTGCCCTGCCAAAACATGCTCGTGGATCAGCAGCGGAACAATCGTCTCGCCTGAGTGTGGTGCGATCATCCAGTCTGCGATGAGGGCGGCCAGCGCACCCTCGCGGGTCTGTGCCAGCGGCACGCCGGCGCTGTCTTGCACCGCAATGTTCCAGCGCGCTAATATTTCTGTTACGCGCTGCGCCAGCATGCGGTCATTGGTAATAAGAGCAGCGGTTTTTTCAGGATGCTCTGCGGTCTCGCGCAAAGCGCAGGCAATAGCCTTGGCTTCGTGTTCTTCATCAGCCGCTTCGACAACGCTGCAGTCGTGCAGGGCGCGCGCCAGCATGCCCCTGCGCTCGGGATCAAAGTGGTGCCACTCCACGGTATGTTCTGCCGGATATTGCGTCAGGGCAGCGATTTTTTCGCGTGCTTCCAGATTGGCATTCCCACGCGCCAGGGCGATAATTTCGTCGCGGCTGACTCCCATGATGCGTAGCGTGCGCGCCAGCATGAACTGTGGATGATTGACGTCCTGTGCGCCATCGATCAAGCTGCCGAATACTGCATCAGGCGTAAAACGGTCGAGCCCTGGCAAAACGACGCAACCCTTGCCGTTTTGTGTGATGGCCCGCATCAGTTGCGCAGTTGCTGGCTGTGAACCGGTTGATCCGGCGATAATATAGCGATGGGTTGAAGTGGGTTTCTCAACCTCTGCAATAAACTTGCGAATGGTGTCCTGCCGCTGCTGCATGGGATCAATCAGACCCAACTCGCCGAGATGCGCAGGCCATGACCGCGTGGCGATGGTAAGAAAATTCTGAGTAATGCGCCAAAAATCATCATGCTCAGGCGGCATGCAATTTTCAATTTCTTCGGGGTGAACGCTATGAATGATCAGGGTGTCGAACAGGCGGGTCAGTTCTCTGGCCAAAGCAAATTGGTCCTCCACCGTGCCAGCCAGAAGATGGTGATCATTTGCAGTGCGCAGTGGCAGCGCGGACTGCATTTCTTTCTTCCACGCTGAGATCAGGCCAACCAGATAAAGCAGACGCTCATTGGCATGCGCGGTTTGCAAAATGTCCTGCACATCATCACCATCTGCATCGACATTGTCTTCAAACCGTCCAAGGGGCAGAATGCGTGGCAGTACGCCATGACTTTGTCGTTCTGCGAGAATGTGACGGAAAGCACGCACGGCCCTTTGCGTGGGCAAGAAAATTGTCAAGTCGGCCAAGGCGATGATGCTGTTGCCTTTTTTTGCTGAAGGCAAAAGCGTGCCATCCAGCAGTGCGTCGGCCAGCATGGGCAAAAAGGGCTGGCCCGGCGGGATTGAAAATATGCGATGATCGCGCTCTGTCATTAGCTCTGGCTATGCTGGCGATAATCGTGATCTGCGGGTGCAATGGCATCGGGCGTGCCGACATGCAACCAATGGCCGCGCAATCGGTGTCCGAACAATCTTCTGCGTGCAATTGCACGATCAAACAGAATATTCAGAGAAAAGGCTCCGTCAGGCGTATCAGCAAACAGTTCGGGCTTTACAATGCTCGCGCCTGCATAGACGAATGGCGCTGTTGCCTCGCTGCGGCGCAGAAGCCTTCCGTCCGCATCGCACGTGAAATCGCCTGCGCCATCATAACCTGTGGTCGCGGTGTGCTCTACGATTAAAAGCAGCAGATCCATCTCATCCGGACGCCAAGCCTGCATCATTGCCTGCAAATTGTTGACGCCATTTTCCGCCCACAACGTATCTGAATTGAGCACGATGAACGGCTCTTTTCCAAGGAGCGGGAGCGCCTTTTTGGCGCCACCACCGGTTTCCAGCAACAATGCACGCTCATCAGAAATGAAAATTTGCGGTGCTGCACGGTTGGCAAGATGCGCCTCGATCTGCCCGGCAAGATGATGCACGTTAACAATGGCGCGGCCGATGCCGGCGTTCTGCAAGC